>JAYUFP010000750.1:0-3888 GCA_043738665.1 Isosphaeraceae bacterium | reverse complement strand
CGACACGAGTCTCCGGCCCCTCGGCGTTCAAGGCGGTCGACGCATTCGCGTGCGAACCACGATCCTCGACGGCTTCCATGGCATCCCATCCCCGGCGGGGGGTCCGGTGATCGGTGAACTCGGAGACAAAATCACTCAAGCACGCCGTTGACGTTGCGCATCATCCTTGGATGTCGATTAGACACTTCAGTCTAACGAAGAGTTCGTCCGGGGGACCATAAAAATCCGTCGGGATTCCGTTACCGATACTTTCCGACAATCGGAATCACGCTTTCTGATTGGGGTGTCATTTTTATTCTGGCTTTGCCGATTCATCCACGGCTAAGATCTGCCAAGCCGCGGTGGTCCATTGTCGTCATGCATCGCATGCGGAAGTTGGACCCTGCCCACTCTTGGATTCACCGCAAGATCGAAGCCGGACGAGCCGGCAGACGTTGTTGATGGAGTGATTCGCAGATGCGGGTCGAGAGCCGGGTTGTGTTCTGGGCAGTCGTCGCGCACGGCTTGGTGACTCTGGCCATCACCCATCTGTTCAACCATCCGACGTTCGAGTTCATCGCAGCGGCGGGGTCCGTTGGTGCGGCGGTCATGGGCTGCCGGCAGTTGACATGTGTCGAAGGCTCTCACAATACACCGTGGATGCTTGTCAGCCTACTCCTGGGCGCACTCGCGGGCTTGATCGCCACGGTATCCATTTACTTCGAAACGAATTGGCCTCCCCGGGTCGATGCCGCGGCCGGGGCCGCTGTCACCGCGGCGATAGTCGCGCTTGCCTTTTTCGCGCCGGGAAAGGGCGACATAAACGATCGGTTACTGAGAATCGCGATCGGTCTGCCCCCCGCATGGGCGATCCCCTTATTCTTCCGCCGTCTCGCGCGCCTGGGTGACTGGTACGAAATACCGGTCACGCCGCTCGTGCCGGTGATGGCGGTCGTCGCGGCCCTGGCGGCGTCCTACTTTGTCGATCCGGATCCAGGCCGGCGGACTCCGGCTCGGATTCGGTTCCCGATTCTCATGCTCGTGTGGTCCGGACTCGCGGGATGGATCATCGTCCGCCTTCCGGTACCCGATATCGATGTCCTTATGGTACAACAAGCGGCGAGCGCGGAACTGCTCCGAGCTGAGAATCCCTACGCGGCGGTCCATCCGGATATCAAATGGAAGCCGGGAATCGACGGTGAGTCGATTCGAGCGGGGGACGGTACGAAGTCTTTCCCTTACCCGCCTCTGAGTCTGATCCTCGTGATCCCGGGATGGCTGGCGGGCGATGTCCGGTGGAGCCTACTGGCGGCACAGCTCGGTGCCACTGTCGCGGTGGTCGCGGCCGGACGCCGGCTCGGTCTGGCGGCGGGACATCCGGCGGAACTTGTCGCCGCGACGATCCTCTTCGATCCCTGGGGTCCGCTCATGGTCTACCGGTCCTTTACCGAGCCGCTCTTGGCGCTGACAGCCGGGTTAACGCTCTGGGCGGTCGCCGCCGGACTTGGCCGGACTGCCGGACTGTTCCTGCTCGCCTCGGTGACTGTGAAACAGTTCGGTATCTTCTGGGCTTTGCCGATTCTTGCCGCGGGGCGGATTCCCGTGCGTGCCCTGATCCTCGGAACCATCGTTGCCGCCGCGATCATCCTGCCTTTCTTGATCGCCGACCCGGGGGCATTCCGGCTGGGTGTGTACATCACGCTGGCGTCGGGGCCGCCTCGCTCCGAATCGCTTTCACTGACCGCGGCGCTCTCTCGCGCGACGGGGAGGCCGATCTCCCCGTTCGTCGGTGTCGCCATCGCGGCGGCGGTGGCCGCGCCGATCCTTTTCCAGGTCCGAAGAGTGCCTTCGCTCGCTTTGGCGACCCTGGGCAGCGCCGCCATCTTTCTCACTCTTATCGTCACGGGCAAGGCCGCGAACACTAAATACTTCTGGTTCGCCTCCTTCCTGCTGCTGGCCTCGATCGTGCTCGCTTGCGGCGAAGCAAGCGCCGATCATTCCGCCGATCCCGAGGAGCCGGTTCCGCCGCCGTTACAGTCGCCTGCCTGAGGAACGAGAATGGGGAACTCCGGGGACGGGAACTCCTCAACGCGATCGGGTCCGGTTTTTCAAAACTCGGCGTTCCCCGGGGTCCTCGGGAACGGGATCACGTCGCGGATGTTCACCATCCCGGTGGCGTAGATGATGGTCCGCTCGAACCCGAGTCCGAAACCGGCGTGGGGGACGGTGCCGAACCGCCTCAGGTCGCGGTACCAGGCGTATTGCTCCTTCGAAAGGCCGACCTCGTCGAGCCTGGCGTCGAGGACGTCGAGCCTCTCCTCGCGCTGGGAGCCGCCGATGATCTCGCCGATTCCGGGGGCGAGAACGTCCATCGCGGCGACGGTCTTGCCGTCGTCGTTCACGCGCATGTAGAAGGCCTTGATCTCTTTGGGATAATTCATCACGACCACGGGGCGGCCGACCAGGGTCTCGGTCAGGTAGCGCTCGTGTTCAGATTGGAGGTCGATCCCCCATTTCACGGGGTACTCGAATTTCCGCCCGTCGGCGATCGCCTTTTCGAGCGCCTTCACGGCGTCGGTGTAATCCATGCGTTCGAAGCTTGCGTTGATGAACGTTTCGAGACGGGTGACGCATTCCTTATCGATGTGCTGGGCGAAAAAGGCCATGTCGTCGGCCCGTTCATCGAGCACGGCGCGGAAGAGGTATTTGAGGAAATCCTCGGCGAGATTCGCGTCGTCGGTGAGGTCGGCGAAGGCGATTTCGGGCTCGATCATCCAGAACTCGGCGAGGTGCCGGGTCGTGTTCGAATTCTCGGCGCGGAAGGTCGGTCCGAACGTGTAAACCCGGCTCATCGCCAGGCAATAGGCCTCGACGTTAAGCTGGCCGGAAACGGTCAGGCCGGCGGCTTTCCCGAAGAAATCGGCCGAATAATCGACCTGCCCGCGCTCATCGCGGGGGAGATTGGCGAGGTCGAGCGTCGAAACCCGGAACATCGCCCCGGCCCCCTCGGCGTCGCTCGTCGTGATGATCGGAGTATGAATCCAGACGAACCCGTGCTCATGAAAATAGCGGTGGACGGCCATCGAAAGGCAGTCGCGGACCCTGGCCACCGCGCCAAACGTGTTGGTCCGCGGCCGGAGGTGGGCGACGGTCCGCAGGTGTTCCATCGTGTGCCGCTTCGACGAGACAGGATAGCTGTCGGGGTTTTCGACCATGCCCACGACTTCGACCGAATCGGCCTTCACCTCGAACTTCTGGCCCTTGCCTTGCGACTCGACGAGCGTTCCTTTGACACGCACTGCGCAGTGGGTGGTGAGGTGGAGGATTTCGTCCTGGTAGTTGGGAAGCGAGGCCTCGGCGACGACCTGGATCGGGTCGAAACAGGAGCCGTCGTGGACCTGGAGGAACGAGAGCCCGGCCTTGGAATCGCGTCGGGTGCGGATCCAGCCCTCGACGGTCACCGCGGCGCCAAGGTTTAACTTCCCGTTCAGAATCTCGCGAATCGAATCACTCGTCATGGCAAACTCCCAACGTCGGACCCGCGGATCGATCCGGAGATTATGGGCGTTGACGGGGCGGGTGTCCACGGCGAAGCGGGCCACCGTTTGGAGTGCGGAGGCTTGCCGCCGTTATCACGCCGGGATGTCGATCGGCCGGGTCGATCAAAGCTGTGGCAAGCCGCCGCACTCCATAGTCCGGGAGTCAAAATCTGGCCTGATGAAACGTTGGGGTTGCCCGGGCTTTGTGTTCATCCCGAATGCGTTGCGGCTTTTTTTCGCGTTGTGAGGCATCGGTATTGGCTGAAACAAAGTGGATATCGACTCGGGATGAAGTAAAGCCGTCGCCAAATCGCCAGACGATCGCCCTCTCCCCGGCTTTCCGGGGAGAGGGAGGGGTGAGGGGCTTACG
>JAYUFP010000749.1:0-11631 GCA_043738665.1 Isosphaeraceae bacterium | reverse complement strand
CTGGTCGCCGACCATGTACTCGATCACCATCGTGTTCTCAGTCCCTCCCAGGAACGGCACAGGGTGCATCGGGTCGCTGGGGTATTCGTCAAAGGCTTCGGATTCGGACCCTTCCTTGAACCCGAGCGTGCCGTTCTCGCCGAGATAGAGGGTCTTCGGTTTGGCATTCTTGGGAGGCCAGGCGTCGAGCTTCCGCCAGCGGTTCGCGCCGGTCTGGAAGACGTACGCCTCGGGGATATTCCCGTTCGCGGGGCCTTTGCCCTTGAGATGATACTCAAAGAACGGGAACTCGATGCTCTCGCGATAAAACTCCGAGGTCTTGGAGTCGAACGTGACGTGGCCGAGGCGTTCGCCATCGCCGCGCGACCAGCCGCCGTGAAACCATGGGCCCATCACCAGGGTGTTGTTCGCCCCCGGCGTGCTCTTTTCGATGGACTTGTAACATTCGAGTGCGCCGAAGAGGTTCTCGGCGTCGAACCAGCCGCCGACCGTCATCACGGCGGGCTTCACGTCCTTCAAGTGAGGGCGGATATTTCGGGCGTTCCACCACGAGTCATACGTGCCGTGGGCCATGATCTCGTTCCAGAATCCGACGTCGCCCTTGAAGATCTCCTTGTCGATGTTCGCGAGCGGGCCGAGCTTGAGGAAGTAGTCGTAGCCATCGGGCGTGCCGAGGTCGAACTTCTCTCCGTGCTTTTTCGCGGGCTCGGGTCGAGGGTGTCCGAACGCGGCCATGAAGTTGAAGCAGTGCGTGAGCAGGAACGCGCCGTTGTGGTGCCAGTCGTCGCCGACGAACCAGTCGGTGACGGGGGCCTGCGGCGACGCCGCCTTGAGGGCGGGGTGAGCGTCAATCAGGCCCGCCGCCGTGTAAAATCCGGGGTACGAGATTCCGTACATCCCGACCTTGCCGTTGTTCCCCTCGACGTTTTTCACGAGCCAGTCAATCGTGTCGTAGGTGTCGGTACTTTCGTCCACGGCGGACGACCCGTCCTTCTCGGGCCTCATGTTCACGAACACGCCTTCGGACATGTAACGCCCGCGGACGTCCTGATAGACGAAAATATAATTCGACCTGCCGAATACCGTCGAAGGGCCGAGGTCGGACTTGGACTGGTCGACGCCGTAAGGTTTGACGGCGTAGGGCGTTCGTGTGAACAGAATCGGGTGCTTCTGGGAAACGTCCTTGGGGACGTAGACGGCCGTGAAGAGCCGTATCCCGTCGCGCATCGCGATTCGATGCTCGTACTTGGTATAATGGGATTTAACATATTCGAGTCCCTGGGCCGAAGCCGGACGCAGGGGCGCGGCCGTCAAGAGGGCGGCAATCGCAAAGACCATCCAGAAGGATCTCGAACTCGCCCTGGGGCGGGTATCTTGCCTGCTCATCACGGGGGTTCGCTCCTTGTGAATTTCACCCTCGGAGGATCGAGGGGGACGTGGACAATTTCCGCGAGGGGCCGGGGCGGGTTGAATCGCGAAAACCACGATAGTCGCCGCACTATCCCGCCGCAACGGCCTTCAGCCCTGGGACTCCCACGGAACCGTGATCCGTCGCCTCGAAACGCGTCGTTTCCTGCCCTTGACGCTTCAGGCGCTTCCGCCTACAACCGCAACGGTTTAACGCCGAAACCCGGTCGCGATTCGTCGCGCAGCCCGGGTCAAGGCACGAGCCGACGCGTGGTGAGCCGGATCCGGTTCTCGGAACGATTTCAACGGAGTTGCACGTCCATGCCGAAGGCGAAGGAGAACCGGGTCGTCGTGATCGGGGCAGGCCCCGGGGGCTTGGCGAGCGCCATCTTGCTGGCACGCGCGGGAGTGAAAGTCAAGGTCGTCGAACGGCTCAACGTCCTCGGCGGCCGGACCTCAACCATCGACGACCAGGGCTTCAAGTTCGACCTCGGCCCGACCTTCTTCCTCTACCCGCGCGTCCTCGAAGAAATCTTCGCTTCCGTCGGCAGAAACCTCCGCGACGAGGTCGAGCTGGTCAAGCTCGACCCCCAGTATCACCTGGTCTTCGGCTCCGGCGGCGAACTCCTCGCCACGCCCGATGTCGCCCGGATGGAACAGGCCATTGCCAGGCTCTCGCCCGAGGACGCCGGCAAGTTTCGCTCATTCCTCGCCGATAATCGCGTGAAAATGGGGCAGTTCCGCACCGTGCTCGAATCGCCGTTCTCAGGGTGGCGCGACCTTCTCTCTCCGTCGCTCATGAAGATGCTTCCGCTGCTGCGGCCCTGGCTCTCGCTCGACGGCGAACTCGGACGCTACTTCAAGGACGAACGCGTCCGCCTGGCGATGACGTTTCAGTCCAAGTATCTCGGGATGTCGCCGTTCAACTGCCCGAGCCTGTTCTCGATTCTTTCCTTCCTCGAATACGAATACGGCGTGTTCCACCCGGTGGGAGGCTGCGGGGCCGTCAGCCGGGCCATGGGCCGGGTGGCGGAGGATCTGGGTGTCGAATTCTCCCTCGACGACCCGGCCGAGGAAATCCTGTTCGAAGGCCGAAGGGCCGTCGGAGTCCGTTCGGCCTCGGGAACGCACAAGGCCGAGGCCGTGGTCGTGAACGCCGACTTCGGCCGCGCCATGCAACGCCTCATTCCCGACCGCCTCCGCCGCCGCTGGACCGACCGAAAGATCGCCGGCAAGCGGTTCTCGTGCTCGACGTTCATGCTGTATTTAGGGATCGAAGGCCGCTACGACGACCTCCAGCACCACACGATCTATCTCTCGCGCGACTACCTCAACAACCTCGACGAGATCGAAAACCGGCACGTCCTCTCGGCGGACCCGTCGTTCTACGTCCAGAACGCTTGCGCGACCGACCCGAGCCTCGCCCCCGAAGGCATGAGTACGCTTTACGTCCTCTTGCCGGTCACCCACCAGCACGCGAACGTCGACTGGGTCAAGGAAAAAGACGGGTTCCGCGGACTGGCGATTAAGCAGCTCGAAAAAGTCGGCATCCATGGCGTCGAAGACCGAATCAGGTTCGAGAAAGTGGTCACCCCGGCGGACTGGGACCACGGTTACGAGATCTACCGGGGCGCAACGTTCAACCTCGCGCACAACCTCCGCCAGATGCTCCACCTCCGGCCCGGGAATCGGTTCGAGGACGTCGATGGCGTGTACATCGTTGGAGGCGGAACCCACCCGGGAAGCGGCCTGCCGGTGATCTATGAAGGGGCGAGGATCACGTCGCGACTGCTCGCGGGAGACCTCGGCCTCTCGACGGGATGGATGAATGAAGTCGCCCCCGCCGACATGCCCGTGGAGTCTCGGTCGGGTGAAATGGTGGGAGTCGGGTTATGATTGAGGAACTCATCCGCGGATGACGCAGACGAACTCAAACAAGTTGAATTGATCTTCCAGAAAATTTTACACCCTTCACGGCCTTATTCATCTGTGTCAGCTGCGAAATCCGCGGATGGATTTCCGCATTTGAGGAGTCGGTGATGAGTCAGCCGAAGTCAGGGCGGATCGCGGTCGTCGGAGGTGGCCTGGCGGGGCTGGCATCGGCCTGCACGCTCGCGGCGAGGAGTTACGAGGTCGTTCTCTTTGACAAGAACGACTGGCTCGGCGGCAAGGCCGCGATCCTTGAGGCCGACGGTTTTCGGTTCGACATGGGGCCGACCATCCTGTTGATGCCCTCGGTGATCGCCAGGATCTTCGCCGAGGCCGGGCGAGACTACCGAGACGAACTCGAACTCGTGCCGCTCGACCCCCAGTGGCGCTCGTTCTTCGAAGACGGCACGACCCTGGACCTCGTAGCCGACCGCGCCGAGATGTCCAAGGCGATCGCCGAATTCTCGCCGTCGACTGGAGCCGACGTCGGTTACACGAAGTTCCTCGACCTTTCCGACCGGCTCAGCGATATCTCCGACAAGTACTTCTTTTGGCGCTCCGTCGGCGGGCTCCGCGACATGTTCGACTTCAAGGAGGCCGTGAAGCCCGGCATCCTGAAGGACGTCATGGCGATGCGCCCGTGGTCGTCGGTCGGCGCGACGGTCCGCTCGTTCGTCCCCGAAAAACGGGTCGCTCAGATGCTCGACCACTTCACCCAGTACGTCGGCTCAGCGCCCGACCTCTCCCCGGCCGTGCTCTGCGGCATCGCGAAGATGCAGACCGGCGAGGGCATCTGGTATCCGAAGGGTGGCACTCGCGCTGTACCAGTGGCACTGGCAAGCCTCGCGCGTGATCTCGGAGTCGAATTCCGGACGCACACCCTGATCCGTTCGATCGAACGCGACGCGAAGGGCGGGGTTGCGGCCGTGGTGACCGAGGACGGCGAACGTGTCGAGGTCGCGGCCGTCGTCTCGAACGAGGACAGCGTGCGGACCCACCGCGAACTCCTCGCCGGGACGGAGGCCGCTGCCCGGTTCGAGAAGCGTCGGGGCTACGAGCCGGCATGCTCGGGGGTCGTGCTCTATCTCGGCCTCGACCGCAAGTATGAACAGCTCTTGCACCACAACTTCGTCTTCTCCCGCGACCCCGAGGAAGAGTTCCACGCGATTTACAAGAAGGGCATCCCCGCGCCCGATCCGACGTGCTACGTCTGCGCACCGGCCGTGACCGAGCCCGACGTCGCCCCGCCCGGCGGCGATGCCCTGTATATCCTGGTCCATACCCCCTATCTTCGCGACGGCCAGAACTGGAAGCTGATGCTGCCCGAGTACCGCCGCGTGATTCTCGACAAGCTCAAGAAGACCGCAGGCCTCGACGACATCGAATCGCGGATCAAGTTCGAGAGTTGGCTCACTCCTCAAGACATTAACGACCGCTATCAAGTGCTCAACGGCGCGATCTACGGGCTGGCCAGCCACGGCCGGATGAACGGGGCGTTCAAACCCGCGAACCGGAGCCCGGACGTAGAGCGTCTCTACCTGGCAGGCGGAGCCGCCCACCCCGGCCCGGGGATGCCGATGGTGATGATGTCGGGATGGATCGCCGCCGATACCCTCGACCGCGATGGTTTGGTCACTCGCGCCGGCAGTCGACAGACCGTGAAGGCCGGCGTCTGAGCGCATGGGGCTCACGCGAATCGGGGGGCGGTCATGAGCGGAACGACGTCGGACCGTCTTGGGAAATCGCGAAGCCCGGCAACGACGGCTCCGCGGAGATTCCCCTGGATGTTCCGGGCCTTCCGCAAGTATGGACTCCGATACGTCGCCAAGCACTTCCACGCCGTGCGACTCGCCCGCGCAGGTTATCGTCCAACCGCAGGGCTGATCGGCCCGGTGGTCATAGTGACGAACCACCCCTCTTGGTGGGATCCGATGACGGGCCTGGTCCTGTCAAAACTCTGGCCCGAAGCCGCGAGGCATTACGCCCCGATCGAAGCCGCCGGCCTGGAGATGTACCCGTTCCTGGAGAAGCTCGGGTTCTTCGGAATCGAATCCGAAACGACCCGAGGTGGGATCGTGTTTTTGCGACAAGCCCTGGCGGCGCTGGCTGAGCCCGGCGGAGTCGTCTGGATCACGGCGCAAGGGAAATTCGTCGACACCCGAGAACGTCCGACCCGGATCAAGCCGGGAGTGGCACATTTGGCGCAACGGCTGTCCGAGGGTTATGTGGTTCCGCTGGCGCTGGAATACCCCTTCTGGAACGAGAGCAAGCCCGAAGCGCTCGCCCGATTCGGCCCGCCGATCGCCTTGAATTCAACGCTGGGAATTGAGGGCTGGACGACTCTGATCGAGCAAGCTTTGCAAGACACCCAGGACGCACTCGCTGAAGACGCGTTGAGCCGCGACCCTTTACGATTCGAAACACTGCTTTCAGGCGCGGCGGGGGTCGGCGGGGTGTATGATTTGTGGCGACGGATCAAATCGGCAGCGGTCGGGAAACCGTTTGTTGGGGAACATGATTCACAACAGCAATGATGTCTTCTCACTCGTTCCCACGCTCCGCGTGGGAACGAGTGAAGAGGATCGCCGTCACAACATAAACTCGCTCCCACCCTTTGTGTTGAAACGAGAGACGAGTCTTCGAATGACAAAAGTTCTATCGCAAACTCTGAGCCTCCCATGCTGACCGCCCTCTGCCTCGCCTCACTGATACTATCCGCCTTTCCCGCCGTTTTGTTCTTGCAAAATCTCCGAAAATATCGCCCTCCTTTCCGATCCGGCGACCTCATTCCCTCGGTCTCGGTTCTAATCCCCGCTCGGAACGAAGAACTCGCGATCGCCTCTTCAATTCAGGCGGCGCAAGCCAATTCCGGTGTCGACCTGGAAATCGTCGTGCTCGACGACCACTCACACGACGCCACCGCCGCGATCGTGCGCGATCTCGCCGCGAACGACCCACGAATTGGACTTCACGAGGCGCCCGATCTGCCGCCGGGCTGGTGCGGGAAACAGCACGCCTGTAACGTTCTCGCGGGCCTTGCGACCCGGCCAATCCTGGTGTTCATCGATGCGGATGTGAGGCTCGCGCCGGACGCACTCTCGCGGATGTCGGCATTCCTCACCGAATCGGGGGCCGACCTTGCCAGCGGATTCCCCCGACAGGAGACCGTCGGGTTGCTCGAACAGATGGTCATCCCCTTGATGAATTTCATCTTGCTGGGTTTCTTACCCTTGAGCCGGATGCGATTGCGGAACCGTCCGAGCATGGGGGCGGGTTGTGGGCAGCTTTTCATCACCCGGGCGTCGGCGTATCACTTCATGGGCGGGCACGCGACGATCCGCGCCACCCTTCACGACGGCCTCAAACTCCCCCGCGCCTATCGCGAGGCGGGCTTGAAGACCGACCTCTTCGACGCGACCGACGTGGCGACATGCCGGATGTACCGCAGCGCAGGCGAGGTCTGGTCGGGCCTGGCAAAGAACGCCACCGAGGCCCTTGCCGCCCCCGGGATGATCGTTCCGGCGACGATCTTGCTCTTCGGCGGACAGATCCTGCCGGTCGTTCTGTTGACCCTTTCGCGGACGCTCGGGCTGAACGCGTTCCAGACGGCGGTCGTCGCGGCGGCGACGTTTTTCGCCTATTTCCCAAGGGTTGCCGGGGCCATGCGGTTCAAACAGTCGTTCGTCGGGGCGTTCCTGCACCCGGCGGGCGTTTTCGTGTTACTCGCAATTCAGTGGTATGCGCTTGGAAGGGATATCTTGGGTAAACCGGCGACCTGGAAAGGTCGGCCGTATCCGGCGCGCGGGGTTTGAACTCGACACGCCGATCCGGAGCCCGGCCCCTGGTCCGCACATCAGACCCCGCGAATCCATTTGTGTTCAACTACGGGATCGAACCGCGTATCGCAACTTGGCCGAGGTCGAACGCGGGTTCGATCGCCGTTCCTCGAACGTCGCCCGGATCACTTCCTTCGCGACGGTCGCATAGATCCCGACCTCCAGACCCTCCTTGAACGCCGCTTTCACGCGGCGATCTTCGCCGGAATGGAATGTCAAGACGGCGACTCGTCCGCCGGGTTTCAGGCTCTTCGGCAATGCCCGCAAGAGGGAATCCAGGGACCCGAATTCATCGTTGATCGCGATGCGAATCGCCTGGAAGACGCGTCGAACCGTGTCTTCGGCCGTCGATTCGGTCCTTCGGCGTGATTGTTTGAAGACGTTGCGCACGACGTCGGCGAGTGTGCGAGTCGTCGTCAACGGCAACACCGAATGAGACCGAATCACCGCAGCAGCGAGCGCGTCGGCGAGCGGTTCGTCGGCGTTTTCACTCAGAATTTCCGATAGCCCGCTTTCGCTCAAAGTTGAGAGATATTCGCATGCGGGAATCCCCTTGGCGGGGTTCATTCGCATGTCGAGAGGGCCGTCGGCCTTGAACGTGAACCCCCGCGTGGGGTCGTCGATCTGCATTGAGGAGAGCCCGAGGTCCGCGAGCAAGACGTCCGCGCCCTCCGGGGCTTCCTCGGCGATCAGCCGCGACAACCCCGCGAAATTCATCCGCCGGAGGACGATCGACTCGGGAGGATAGCCCAGTTCGCGGAGGCGGGCCTCGGTCCTGGGCAACTCGATCGGGTCGGCGTCGATTCCGAGCAGTTTTCCGCCGGGTTGTACGGCGGCGAGCAGCTCGCGGGCGTGGCCTCCGTAGCCGAGCGTACAGTCGACGGCCACGTCGCCGGGTTTCGGGGCGAGCACGCTCAGGATCTCGCGGACCATGATCGGCCTGTGCGTGCCGGCGGGGGTCTTTCCCCCGGCGATCACCTTGGCGACGGCGGCGGCGTACGCGTCGGGGCGGTGTTCCTTGTACTTCTCCTGGAAGGCCCGGGGGTTCTTGCCAGGGTAGCGCGGGCGTCGTTTCGGGGCTTCGGGTGCGGGGTCGGTCATGGCGTTACAGGCGATCAGACTTCCCCGAAGCGCCGGGTCAGTTCGTGGAAAAGGGCGATCTTCTCGGCGGGGACGTTCGGGAAGTCTTCCCAGAGGAACGCCTTGAACGCGGCGTCGCCTTCCTTGTCGAAGAACTGGAACGAGTGGGTCGTGAACGACGAGTCATGGCCGATCTTCTCGACGGCGTAGACGGCGGCGATCTGGTCGTAAAAGATGTGCATATCAAGGGTGTCGGTCTGGACGTTGAAGAACGGCCCCTGTTCCGAGAACCCGCCGAACGTGCCGACCGACTCCATCACCGCCGCCTTGCTGCGGACGAAGACGCGCATCAGGCTGAGTTCCGGAAGCGACTCCATAAGGTCTTTGAAGACACCGTGTTGCAGTCGGAAGATCGGCCATTGCCCGACCAAAGCCTCGACCACGGTGCGTTCCGGGACCCCGAACTTCCTCGCGGCCATCATGGTCATCTTGGAGCGGTCGGGGAGGAAGTATTCACGGATCGCGTCGTCCAGGTCGGTCACCGCCGTCTCGCCGGGCGTGTCTACCGTGTCCATTCGTGCTGGCTCCCTCGGGCGTGACCTCGCGTCATGATCGGACCGGGTCGTCCGCGCAAGGACGACTCACAACCCCATCATGGCAAAGAACAGGCCACGCGGGCAAGGACAGTCGGCGCATAACCGAACGTACCGGAGCCAGCAACCAAGCAGTTAGGCTGACTTGGGTGCCAGCCGCGCGATCCTCACATTGCGGTCGTAGTGGGCGGTGGCGACGCGCAGGCCGTCGGGGTGAAGGTCCATGTCCCTGGCGAGGCTAGGCAGGGCGAATCGGTGGAAATCCTTGTCGGCGTCAGTCTTCCAGAAGAAGAGGAAGCCGCCGCTGCTTCCGCCGCTTGCACCCATCAAGGTTCCATCCGCCAGGAATCGCAGGCGCCAGATCACGCCCCCGGTGATCCCGTCGGCCACCTGCGTTTTCAGAGTCTTACGGCTAACGCCGTCCAGGAGCAAGACGAGCGGTTCGTGAACCGCCCCCAGCGGGTTCGTGGCCTTGTGCAGGCCCCCCGCCGCGACGTACTTACCGTCGGGAGTCACGGCGAGCCCTCGCACGCCGCCGAAATTCACAAGCTGGCCGCCGTTGAACGAGTGCAACGCCTTGACGTCGAACGTCCCAAGCAGCTTGCCCGAGGAGATCTCCCACTCGTTCACAGTCCCCAGCAGGTCGCCGCTCAGAAGGGTTCTGCCGTCGGGGTGAAATTCGACCGAGTAGACGTGACTGACATGCCCCTTGAGTTCTCGGACAAGTGAGCCCGTGGAAACGTCCCAGATCTTCACGACTTTGTCATTACCGCCGGTGGCCAGAAAGTACCCGTCGGGGCTGACGTGCATTCCACGGATCCAGCCTTGATGCGCGTCGGTCTTGCGGACCGGCTTCGGCGAGTCACTCGCGGTTTCCCAGACCGCGACCCGCCCGTCCCCGCCGCCGCTGAACGCCTTTTCGCCGTCCTTGGAGAACGCCAGGGAGAAGACCCACGACTCGTGTCCGCCGGGAAACGACGTACGTTTGCCGTCAGCCAGGTTGAACCGCTGGACCACCGAGTCTTCGAGCCCGCAGAAGACGTACCGGCCTTTGGTGTCGAACCGACAGCAGACCAGCGGCTTTTCGGCGGCCCAGGTCGAAACCAGATTCGCCTGTTTCGGGTCGAAACCGGGAGGGACGGCTACATCAATAGTGTTCATGGTTACACTTCCTCAGGCGAGAATCTGCTTGATCACCTTCGAGGCGGGGTCGGCGATCGGGACTTCTCGCCCTTCGATGTCGAACGAGTCGGTCGAGTCGATGTCGACCGCCTGAAGGTAGGTGTGGAAGAGGTTCGCGTGGTCGACCTGGCCGTCGATGACTTCCGTGCCTTTCGCGTTCGTCTTGCCGTACGCCACCCCGCGCTGGACCTTAGCGCCCGCCATCAGGACGGTCCAGGCGTGCGACCAGTGGTCGCGGCCGTAATAGAGGTTGATGTTAGGCGTCCTGCCGAATTCGGAGAGAACCACGATCAACGTGCTTTCCAGCATCCCCCGGTCCGCAAGGTCGGCCACGAAGGTCGAGAAGGCGCGGTCGAACTCGCCGAGCTGTTCGATGTGGAAGTTGAAGTTCTCGTTATGCGTGTCGTAATTCGAGTGCGAGACTTGAACAAACGTCACGCCCTTTTCCAGGAGCCTGCGGGCGAGCAGACAGTGACGGCCGAGGTCGTGCTTGCCGTAGCGGTCGTGCTCCTTTTGCGGTTCCTTGGAGACGTCGAAAACCTCGCGCTGTCGCATCAGCTTGGCGGCTTGCTCGTAGGAGTAAACGTACGCCTCGGTGACCGCGGTGCGCCTTCGGTTCAGGAAGCGGTCATTAACTCGCTTGCGGAAGTCGTTGCGGGCAACGTCCATCGGCTCGGTCACCGGGCCGGGCCTGGTCGTGTTCTGGGGCGGGTTACCGTTGCCCAGGGAGATGCTCGAAAACTTCGGACCGAGGTAGGCCGAGTCGTTGCCTCGGCCGCCACCGCCACCGGGGGTGATCACGATATGTCCGGGGAGGGCGCTGTCGTCGGGGGTCATGGCCTTGGCGCAGACAGCGCCGATGTTCGGGTAATCGGCGGCGGGGGTCTGCCGGCGGCCCGTGACCATCATGTAGGCCCCTTTGCCGTGATCGTCTTCACTCGTGTTCACTCCTCGGACCAGGCAAAGGTGGTGCATCTGCCTCGCCGTGAGGGGCAACAGTTCGGAAACCCGGATGCCCGCCACCGAGGTCTCGATCGAACGGAACGGGCCTCCGGTTTCCGTGCCCGGCTTTGGATCCCAGCTTTCGAGCTGGCTCAAGCCCCCGTGCATGTTGAAGACGACGACGCGTTTCTGCTGGCTATTGAGAGAAGTGGCTGCGGCCCGGTTCGAGAAGACCCCCAGGCCGCCGACCAGCGAGCCTGCTGTGGTGGCCATCCCCGCCAGAAACGCGCGACGCGCCACCAGGTGCTCGGCCGATTGACAGGAGTATGTGCATTTCATGACTCTTGCTCCTTGGAGAGGATTCGTCCGATGCCTCGTCTCAGTGGTTGAATCGGAATTCGGCCGACGTCAAAAGTCCCCAGGCCAACTCCTGGACGGCGGCGGGCTTGTTCGAGATCTGTGCGGTCAAAACGCGGGCCACGTCGGCCGATTCCTCGGGGGTGGGCGGCCTTGAGAGGACCGTCAGGTAGAGGTCTTCGGCGGCCTTGACGGAATCCTTTTCGGCGACCATCCGTTGTGTCACGTTTCCGCCCGCGGGGGCGACCCAGCCGTTGACGGCCCCGCCGTTGGCGGCGAACAGGGCCTGGTCGGCCGTGGCGAAG
>JAYUFP010000748.1:0-3889 GCA_043738665.1 Isosphaeraceae bacterium | reverse complement strand
CCGATGACCGATGACCGATGCGAGAAAACCGGCGGGAAAACGCCGCATTCGCTCTTTCCGATCCGTCATCAGCCATCCGTCATCAGCCATTTTCTAGCCATTTCCTTTCGGGACGGACTCTTAATGTCGTCATCATCGAAACCGGGTAGACGGCGTTAAGGGATCCGGAAGCGGAATTTAACTCGTTCCCACGGTCCCCGCGGGAATGCCGTCTTCGAAGCTCCGCGTCGCCGGGCCTCGGCGAGACCAATGCGTCGGGGAGGACCGATCATTCCCGAAAGGAGGACGCAGAGCGTCCGGGTCGGCATTTCCACGCGGAGCGTGGGAACGAGTCACCAAAGACCGCGCCCGTACGGTGTCGCGGTCGGGACCGATCTCAGGAATACACTCGCTCAGGGGTTCTTGATCCCGATCCCGTCCGCGAGGTTGGCAATCACCTGCTCCTTCGGGTGTTTCTTCAACACCTCGGTCCAGAACTTGATTTCATCAGGGTTCGCGGGACGATGGAAGAAGTCCCTGTGGAGACCTTGAAGGTAACCGTCGGTCGTCCCCCCCTGCTCCACGTGATAAGCTTTTGAGGCGTACGTCTTGAACAGGCCTCGCAGGATCCGCGAGTTCTTCGGGCCGACATAACCGCGGCAGACCGTGATGTCCCACGCCCCGACCACGATCCCGCTCCGCTTCACTTCGATCCGTTCCGAAGGCTCGGCCTTGAACATCCCCTTCTTGGCGATCCCTTGCGCGAAGCCAGGCGGCCGTTCGGCGTCTTCCACGAGCAAGACCGTCCGGCCTGCGAACAGGGGGACGTCCCGCCTGGGGTTCGGTCGCCAGAGGTCGTGCTGGTTCAGGGCCAGGGCCGCCATCCCCGGCGACCAGCTCAGGCAATAGACCTCGGGTTGACCGGGGAGATAGAACGACAGGTCCGACGCGAGCGTATACGTCGGCGCGAGCACGAACGGGTCGTCGCCTTCCGCCCGTAACGTATCCAGACGCTTTTGCACCTCGGGGGCGAGCTCGGAATAGCCTCGCAACTGGCAGGTCATGTCCATCCGCCGGAACGGTTGCGGGGCCATCGTCGTGGGAGTCGGCGCGAGGCCGCGGAACGGCGGGTAAAACCACTCGGAATGCTGCACCGCGGTCAGCCCGATCATCGCGACCAGCCACACCGCCACATAAGGCCGCGCCCTCCGGAACCAATCCGCGAAACTCGTCGCCGAAAATGCCCGAGGGCTCAGCCATCGCCCGATCAGGACGATCACCCCGACGTGCGCCGGGGCCGACCAGTTCGCCTCGGTCTCGCCCAGAAGGCTCACCGCCACGCACGCCGACCAGACCACGACCCAGAGCGACGCCAGGTAGAGGATTCCCGCGCGGTCGTTCTCATCCAGTTCATCGCGAACGACCTGCCGCAACGCCTGTCCCAACGCGAACACTCCGATCGGCCACCAGAATCCCATCACCAGGAAATCACCGCCTAGAAACGTGAAAAGCGGAAGCACGCTCCCCCAGTTCCATGACGACGTGAGCCCCAATCGATCCGACATCTGGTTCGCCGCGGCCCAGCCGTGATAGGCGTTCCAGTAAACGATCGGGGCCATCCCCAACGCGCAACCGACCGCCAGCAGCCGGAATCCAGGGCGCAAGAGCGCCCGCCGTTGATGGATCAACAGGAACAGCGCCACGGACGCGGGGAAGGCGAGCATCGTGTACTTGGTGGCGACGCCGACCGCCGTGATCAGTCCCGCGAACACCCAGCCGCGCGCCTTTTCGCCCTCGATCGCCCGGAACGACCAGACCGCCGCCCAGGTCCAGCAGCAGACGAGAGGCGTATCAATCGTCATCAGCAGGCCGCCGATCCGGAACATCGGCACGGCGGGGAGGATCAGCATGGCGATCAGCCCGGCCCAGCGGTCGCGGCAGGTCTCCGAGCCGAGGCGGAAGACTCCCCAAGCCGTCAGGGCGCTCAGGATCAGGGTCGGCATCCGGATCGCCGCGACCAAAGAGCCCGTCAGCACGACGCTCAGGTCGCCGAAAACGGCCGTCCCGAACCGGATCACCAGCGCGATGATCGGCCCCTTGGCGTAGTAGCTCCAGTCGAGCCGCCGCGACCAGTTCCAGTACTCGGCCTCGTCGCCGCAGAGATCCCAGTCGCAGCCGACCGTCAGAAACAGAAGCTGCGCAAGGCTATACGCGAGAATCGCGGCGACGGCTAAGCGTTCCGGAGACCACGACGAGGACCGGTTCGACAGGACTCGATCGCGAAAGACGCGGGAACAGGTCGCGAAATGCTTGCGAGTCGTGGCCATGCGACGGTCGAGCCTCGTAAGGGAACCGCCGGGCCGGAAGAGAGGAGGCGTGGTTGCCCTTCGCGGAAGTCGGCGGCCTTCCCTGAGGCCCTATCGGCAACACGCCCGGCAAGACTTCACGATTGTAACGATCAAGCGTCCGAGGAAGACTTCGTCGCCTCAATCGGAATAGAGGCCCAGCTCCCTCTCCAGGTCGGCATGTTCGTCTTCCTCCTTGATCTCGGCCGCGCTCCGCGACGGAGACGCGCCGGACGTCGGGCGTCGGACCCCCGTCGCGCAACCGGGGGACGCCAGGCAAAGCGTCGTGAGCAGGACGAGGACCGCGCATCGTGGCGTCATGAAACGACAACCTCCCGGAAAGCTCAACAAACGTCCCGACCACACCCGATCCGGGCGCGCTCAATAGTCCATCGCGCAACGCATTCCGAGCCCCTGGATCAGGCCGTTGCTCTGCCCTCCGGGCGACTGCCGGTCGGTGACGCTATAGTTGAACTGGAATTTCAGATTCGGATTGATGAACCAGTTCAGGCCCAGCGTCACGTCGTTCAGGATGCCGCCGTTGATCGATTTGTCGTTCAGGTTCAGGTAGTTGTACCGCGCCCCCACCTGCCAGGCCCCGTACCCGAACTCGTTGGCCGCGCCGTCTTTCCCTTCCACCCAATACGCGTTCTTGCGAGGCACGACCCGGTCATAAAGTCCTGACTCGCGGATGTATGCCCGGTGCTCCCCGGTCAAGAAGTACAAGACCTCGACATAGCCGCCGGAGTAGAAGACCGTCCCCACGTCGGCCTTCCCCGGGAATGACGCATTGTGCCCCCAGTGGAAGAGGTACTCCGCGTCGATCGTCCAGGGGCCGAAGACGTTGGCGGATTCGAGGTTCAGGTCTTGCTGGCCGCCGTGGCCGTTGATCACGCCGGTGTTGGCATAGAGCGGCCAGGTACTGCTGATGCCTGCACGCTCGGGGCCTCTGGCACGGAAGCGTGCGGTCCCGTTGTCGTAGCCGCTCTCGCGGGCGGAAACGCCAAGGTGCATGACGTCGCGGCCATCGTCTTGGTAGAGGAGCAGCCCGGTGACCCGGCCGGTCACCTTGTAATTGCCGCCGCCGATGTCGTAGGCGTACGGGTTGGTCACGTTCTTGTAAAGCCCAAGCGCGTACGTGCCGAAGCGGTCGGCATAGGTGTTGAACGTCGAGATCCCCGGGATGAAGCCGTTGTCGAACGGGCCGTAGAACACGTCGTGGTTGAACGAGCGTTCCATGAAGTTCAGGAACCGGCTGCTCGTCAGGCGCTCGAACCCGATCGGCTCCTTCTGGTTACCGATCCGGATATGGCCGATGTAAGGGATTTTGCGAAACGTCACCCAGAGGTCGAGGGGGACTGGGATGCCCGCCGCGGGGGTGTTGGCCGTACTCGTCAGCGGCGGGAAACCGGCCTTGCCCTGCGGAATCGAGGTGTTGATGAAATCCCATTCCATCACGTAGAGCATGTTCTCATACATGGCCCCTTCCGCCCTGATTCGCATCCGCCGGATGTCCACGCCGTCGCGGAGCGGGCCGATCCCCTTGGGGCCGAACTGAACCGGGT
>JAYUFP010000747.1:0-3891 GCA_043738665.1 Isosphaeraceae bacterium | reverse complement strand
GGAGGAGGAGGAGGGGGTGGCGGCGGTGGCGGAGGGGGGGGTGGCGGCGGAGACGGAATTCCCCCCGAGGCCCAGATCAAGATGCTCAAGGCCCTTCAGCAAGAGATCAACGAACGTACCGAATTCTTTGACGAGCTGAAACGGCGAGGCAAGACGCTGACGGCCGAACAGAACTCGGAAATCGAATCGCTCCGGAACGACCAGGGGGCCCTCGCCGATCTGGTCCGCGACCTCACGAAACCCAAGTCTGACGTGGAGGTGGAACAATGACCACGACCGGAAGCCGTCGGCGAACTCTCTCGATTTCGCTCGCGACGCTGCTGATCCTGGCTCTTGCCGGATCCTCCGCCACGTTCGCGCAGGACTCCGCGAAGTCGAAGGACGACGCCCTCGAAGGGCTCCTCAAAAAGCTCGGCGACGAGAAACCCGTCGCAAAGCCCGAGGAACCGAAAAAGTCGGACGGGAAAACACCCCAGCCCGACACGAAAGCCAAGCCGAAAGCGGAATCAGCGCCGTCCAAGCCCGAAACGAAGCCCGCCGGTGACGTCGCCTCCAAGGACAAGGAACTCGACGGCCTCCTGGAAAATCTCGGCAAATCGGAAGACAAGCCTGCCGCCGCGGAGGACAAGCGACCCGGCGGCGGTCCGGGAGCCCCCATGCCGGACGATCCCTCTTCCGGCAAACCGGGCGGAGAGAAGAAGCCCGAACCCGGCACGCTCTCAGGCAAGGACAAGGATCTCGACGAGCACATCGCCGACATCTCCGGGCGTCGCCGGAAGAAGAAGGAAAAGCAAGGCGGCGACGAACGACAAGGTTCTCTCTCGGACGTCGTCAAGCAGATGCGTGACGTCGAGAAGAAACTCGGAGACTCCGAGACCGGTGAAGAAACGCGCAAGGAACAAACGCAGATCGTCAAGC
Organism: Isosphaeraceae bacterium; assembly: GCA_043738665.1. GTDB lineage: Bacteria > Planctomycetota > Planctomycetia > Isosphaerales > Isosphaeraceae > JAYUFP01. Next base: position 2,973 of record JAYUFP010000747.1, on the reverse strand, counting down.
GTCTTGAAACCTTGATCGAACAGATGAAGAGCGAGAGCCGGCAACAGAAGGGCAAGATGCAAAAAGGGCTCGCCATGAAGCCCGGTCAGAAGCCTGGTCAGCCCCGGGATCAGCCCGGAACGACCGGAGGTAACGCCCCGATCACCAAGCCTGCGAAGCCCGACCCCAAGCGTTCCGTTCTGGCAGGCAGGGATGCGTGGGGTCACCTGCCACCGGAAATGCGGCAGGAGATGGAGAACGTCTTCAAGGAAGAGGCGTTGCCGACGTATGAAGACCTGGTGCGGCGTTATTACCTCTCGGTCTCGAAAAAGCGCCTCAACCGTGGGGAGTGACCTTTGATGAGAGCTTCACCCCGATCGAGTTTGGCCGTTTGGGTTCGAGTCGCGCTCGCGACGGGTTTGCTTTTCGGATCGTGCCCGCACTCCCAAGCACAGGATTCGTCGAAGAAAACCAAGGAAGTGAGCGGAGGCTTCGGAGACGCACGCCGCGGTGACGTTCCCGAAGGCGCCGCGGAAATGATCACTCCGCAGACCGACCGCGCCATCCTGGCGGGGCTCGCCTGGCTCTCAAAGCAACAGAACGCCGACGGCTCGTTCGGGTCGGGGACGTACCGCGGCAACATCGCGGTCACCAGCCTGTCCGGACTGGCGTTCATGGCCGCAGGTTCGTCTCCCGGTCGCGGTCCTTACGGCGCGCAGATCGATAAAGCCCTGCTGTACGTCATGGAGAACACGTCCCCCGCGGGATTCATCGCGGTCGCCGCGGCGGCTACGCACGGGCCGATGTACTCCCACGGTTTCGGGACGCTCTTCCTCGCCGAAGCCTACGGCATGACCCACAGGCCCGAGATTCGCGAGAAGCTCCAGAAGGCGGTCCGCCTCATCATCGACACGCAGAATTTTGAAGGGGGATGGCGGTATCAGCCCGTCCGCCGTGACGCCGACCTTTCCGTGACGATCTGCCAGATCAACGCCCTCCGCGCGGCCCGGAACGCGGGAATCTTCGTGCCCAAGGAGACGATCGAGAACTGCATCAAGTACGTGAAACAGTCGCAGAACAACGACGGCGGCTTCCGCTATATGCTCCAAGGCGGGGCGAGCTCGTTCCCTCGTTCAGCGGCAGGCGTGGTCGCCCTCTATAGCGCGGCGGTTTACGACTCCAAAGAGGTCGAATCCGGTGTGACGTATTTGAAGCAGTTCATGCGGGATATTAAGCTCGGAAGCCGTTACAGTCATTATTTCTATGGCCATTACTACGCCGCGCAGGCCATGTGGATTCGTGGCGGAGACGACTGGGCGACATGGTATCCGGCCATCCGCGACGAACTCGTCCGACGCCAATCGGTCGCTTCCGGCGGCTACTGGTCGGATAGTATTTGTAATGAATACGGCACGGCGATGGCTCTGATCATCCTCCAGATGCCGAACACCTATTTGCCGATCTTCCAGCGCTGAGGTCCGGATGATGCACCCGACTCGTCACCGTTTCGCGTACGCAATCCCGCTGTTCCTCGCCGTTCTCCACGCCTCCACCGCCGCGAACGCGGCCGACGGACCGGTGGGTTCGGATCCGGTCTTCAGCGCGCTTCTGATCGACGGCACGCGTGTTTCCGGACGCATCCGCGAGTTCACGTCCGCAGGCGTCACGCTCGTCACCCTCGACGGCAAAGATCGTGCGATTCCTTCCGGTAAGTTCGTCAAGTTCACCAGAGACGGAGTACCCGTCACGCTCGCGCCGGAGCCCCCGGCGGTCATCATTTTCCCAGGGGGCGATCGGCTCCACCGAACGACTTTCGGCGCGGCGACCGAGACGTCGCTCGAAGTTCAGTCGTTCGCGCTTGGCAATCTCCCAATCACGGTTCCGCTGGACGGCATCCTCGGGCTCGTGATGCCGTCCCCAACCGATACCGGGTCGGAAGCTCTCGAAGCCTTGATTTTGAGGGTCCGCGAGGAGCCGAGAAAGTCCGAGGTTCTCTGGCTCGGCAACGGAGACCGCATCAAGGGAGGATTCCTCGGACTGTCCGAGAAAACCGTGGAATTTCAGCAAGGGAAGACGGCCGTAAAGGTCGACCGCGCTGGGGTTCTGGCGATCGGCTTCGATCCGGGGCTGGTGTCATATCCGGAGCCGAAGGGGGACTACTTCGAATTGACGTTTACCGACGGTTCGCGACTGGGCGTCACGGGGATCAAGCTCGATCAGGGTCAGGTTTCGGCGACCACGCGATTCGGCGCGGCGGTTCGGGTCCCGTTGGTTGATCTTCTGCGCGTTCACGCGAAGACCTCCTCAGTCGTTTACCTGACGGACCGCGTGCCGGCCGCCGAGCGGTCCATCCCTTACATCGGCCCGCCCCGCCCCGCTCGCCACGACGTTTCGGTCGAAGGACAGACGATGCGACTCTCCGGGGTCGACTACGACCGAGGGATTGGGACTCAAAGCCGGTCGTTGCTCGCGTATCGACTCGCGCCCGGAGATCAACGGTTTCAGGCGTTGGTGGGGGTGGATGACCGCGCCGGGCCGCTGGGAAACGTGGTCTTCCGCGTTCTCGTTGATAACAACGAGGAGCGTTTCGCCACTCCGCCGATGGCGGCGAGGGACGCGCCTCGGGCGATTGATATTGATATTTCCAAAGCCAAGCTCTTGATTCTTATTACGGAGTTCGGTGACCGTGGAGCGGTACGTGATGTCGCGGATTGGGTCGAATCCCGAATTATACGATGACATCCAGCGACCGGCCGACCGACTGGCCCGCGTTTGACCCCGAACGACGACAGTCAAGGTCTCGATACTCATGGTTAATAAAACCGCGATTGATCCAGCGGAAAGTCTGATCAGCCTCGGCCACCTTTCTTCCGGGGTGGGTCATCACGTCATTAATGCGTTCAGCGCGATCGTGAGCAACGCGGAACTCCTCCGCCTGCCCCCGACGGTTTCCCAGGTTCCGGACCCTGCCACGCTCGCCGACACCATCATCAA
>JAYUFP010000746.1:0-3895 GCA_043738665.1 Isosphaeraceae bacterium | reverse complement strand
GGACCGTGGGAACGAGGACGATTTCTAGCCTTCTGTCGGGTCGTTGATTAATATTGCTCAGGAGACTTGGCTGATTGCGGCGTCGATGGCACGTCGCGGGTCCGTCTCGAAAGGCGGCTTCATACTCCATCAAGATTGAGAGGGCCAATGATCCCTTATGTGAAGCGTGAGTGGACGTCGCACCTGTTCGACATCGAGGGCTCGATGGTCCGCGAGATCACCGGGCGGGTCGCGGTCTGCGTGGCATGGTGCGTGGTCGTGGTGATTCTCGACAAGGCGGTCATCACGTTCCGGGTCTCACCCACGGTTCACACGCTCGTCGGCGTCGCGTTGGGGCTCTTGCTCGTCTTCCGCACGAACGCGTCTTACGACCGTTTCTGGGAAGGTCGCCGGCAGTGGGGGTCGATCATCAACGAGTCGCGCAACCTCGCCCGGGGCGCATGGGTCCACCTTCGACGCGGAGCGCCCGACCTGGCGGAACAGATCGGGCTCTGGACCGTGACGTTCGCCCACGCCACGAAAGACGGACTCAAGAAGATCGAGGGCCTTGGGCCGCTCCAGGACCGCCTCCCCGCGAGGGAGGTTGAGGCCGTGTTGGTGAACCCCCACTCCCCCACGGCCGCGGCCGCGCGGATCACGGAGCGCCTGGTCGAGGCACGTGACCGGGGGGTGATCTCCGACTACGTCATGATCACCCTCGATCAGAATGTTCAACTCCTCGTCGATTACCTCGGCGCTTGCGAGCGGATCTTGAAGACCCCCTTACCCTTCGTCTACGTCGTCCACCTCCGGCGCGCGTTGATCCTGTACTGCTTCACGCTGCCGTTCGTGCTGGTCCAGTTCTACGGCTGGTGGACGATCCCCGTCACGATGATGGTGGCCTACATGTTCTTCGGCATCGAGGAAATCGGGGTCGAGATCGAGAACCCCTTCGGAAGCGACGCCAACGACCTCCCCCTCGAAGAATTCTGCCAGACGATCGAGCGCGACGTGATGTCGCTGCTCGGTGGGGAGGGGCTCGCCCTGCCCGCCATGGTCGACGCCAGGCCGATCATTCAGGAAGTTTGAACGCGGTTCGGTTCACTGATCCAGAACCACGAAAACCTGCATGCTGACGACCCGCCAGGCCTCGCCGTTCTTGACACGGACCTGGACGAAGGCGAGTTTGAGCGGATCGGCGGCCTGGCTGTCGGGCTCGAACGTGCCGGCGAAGAGGATCAGGTTGGGACCGATCTCGCGGGCGTATTCGACGGTGTTCTTGGCGTGGTAGGTGGCGTCGCTCTTGAAGACCTCGCGGTAATAGGCCTCGATCTGGGTGCGGCCTTGCTTGGTCTCGGTCTTGTAGGTGCCGGCGTCCTTGTCTTTGATCGTGACGTCGAGCCTCGCTTCCTCGGTGAACGTGGCGGCGAGGGCGGCGGCGTCCTTGGCGTCGAAGAGGCTTGCGCCGGCGGTGGTCACCTTGACGGCGATCGCCTTGGCCTCGTCGTTCTTCGGATCGGCGGCGCGGACGAACGCGGGGGTCGTCAGGGCGATCACGAGGGTGAGGGCGATGGAGCGCAACATGGGTGAGTCCTCCTTATGGAGTGTGGGATCCAGGTTCCCGCCGACGGCGGGCCATGCATCCCCATTGGTGACTGACTCTATTGGACGATACCCCGCGCGCGGCCGCAAGGTGTCAATCGATGGCCGATGACCGATGGCCGAGGGACGAGGGACGAGGGCGGATGGCCGAGGGACGAGGGACGAGGGACGAGGGCGGATGACCGATGGCGGATGACCGATGGCCGATGGCCGATGGCCGATGGCGGATGGCGGATGGCGGATCGAGCGTGGCACAGATCGATGGCCGAGGGCGAATCTCCCCTTCGGTCATCGGCCATTGACCATCGGCCATTCGAAATGAAGAGGAGCCCGTCCCGGCGGCCCCCCTTATGATTGGGAGGGGACGCCGGGACGGGCCCGGTAAAGATCGCTGTCGTATCGTTCCGGCTCAGGTGCCGAATTCGGGGCGGCGGGTTGAGAGCTGGGCCTGGAGCCTTTGGATGATCGATGAGTGCATCTGGGAAACCCGCGACTCGCTCAGGTCGAGCGTCGCTCCGATCTCCTTCATCGTCAGTTCTTCGTAATAATAGAGGATGATGATCAGTCGTTCGTTGCGGTTGAGGCCCTTCGTCACCATCCGCATGAGGTCTTTGCGCTGGAGACGGCGGGTGGGGTCCTCGCCCTTCTTGTCTTCGAGAATGTCGATCTCTCGGACGTCTTTATAACTGTCGGTCTCGTACCATTTCTTGTTCAGGCTGATGAGGCCGACGGCGTTGGCGTCGATCGCCATCTTCTCGAACTCTTCGAGCGGGAGGCCCATTCTTTCGGCGAGTTCGGCGCTCGTCGGGGGCCTGCCGTGGAGGGCTTCGAGGGATTTCCTCGCCTCTTCCATCTTCGAGTGCTTGGAACGCACGAGTCGAGGGACCCAGTCCATCGTGCGAAGCTCGTCGAGCATCGCGCCTCGGATTCGGGGGACACAATAGGTCTCGAACTTGACCCCTCGGCTCAGGTCGAACGCGTCGATCGCGTCCATCAGGCCGAAGACTCCCGCCGAGATCAGGTCGTCGAGGTCGACGCCTTCGGGGAGACGCTGCCAGATCCGCTCGGCGTTATATTTCACCAAGGGGAGGTAGCGCTCGACCAGTCGGTTCCGCAAGGGCGTGGTGGGCTGTTCCTTGAACTCCCGCCAGAGTTCCGTAACGTCCACGTCCAGCTTTGTTGACATCCCTGACCTCCGTGTCGGCCTCGCCGGAAGGGGCACGTCCTGTGCGTTGGGCAGTCGCATCCGCGTCCGTCTCGAATCGATGTCACTCGGGTGTGACGGCCGTGACGCCTCGTCGCGTTCCGTGTCCGGCACCCGTGATCGTCTCTCCGGGAAGGCTCGTCGCGACCCTCAGGAACCCGCCGTTCCGGCCTGAACTCGATCAGGCCCTTGCGACGAATCCCCTTGCCCTATCCTTCGAGCGGTCCAAGGAACCTGATCCTCATCCATTATCGGACAACCGGACGAACCGGCTTGAGCGTTATCGTCAAAAGAGTCGTCAAAATCGGCAGGACGCTCAGCGCGCCAGCCGTCGAGGACTCAATCGCGCCACGATCGCCGCGAAGAACCCGGACGGGGCGCGGCCCGCGGCCTCGCGACGTTCCGGATTCGGCGATGTGCGGTTCACGAGAGGGAAGGCGCGTCCGGGAGGGTCATTCGTCGTCCCGGACCGGGCCCTCACCATTTGTCTCAGTCCGTCGGCTTGGTCAGACATAAAGACCCTCGGAGAAAATCGTCCCGTAGGCTCCGCCCTTGCGGACCGTCGTCGTACGATGCCGATGGTCCGCAAATCGCGGACCCTACATGATCGTTGCAATCGGAGCTACTCCGGCTTGTCGCGGTCGTCGAGTTCAGGCTTGTCGACCTCAACCACCGCGAGCGTCGTTTCCTTGCCTGTTTTCATGTCGATCCCCATCAGTCGCCATTCCGAAACGTGGCCGTCGGCTTTGGTGATCCGAACGATCCGCGTGACTCGTTCCCACATCTCGGGGAGTCGGGCCGCGATCTGAATCAGCTTGTCGAGATCCGGCGTCGGATCGCGGTCGAACCAGGTAGCCACATGGACCACCTTGCCCCACGCGGTCGTGACCACCGACACCGGATGACTCGTCGCGTCGATACCCTTGAAATGGTGTCGAAATCCTTCGAACCATTGCTCACGTTTAATGGATTTAAATTGAAACCCGGGGACGGCCTGTTCGACGCGGCGGAGCACTTCGGCTTCCGAAGGCTTCGCGTCGTCGCCCCGAACCGTCGCTAGGAGAAAAGGCGCGGCTAGAAAGGCCGCCGCCAGAAGCAATCGTGCCCGAC
>JAYUFP010000745.1:0-11671 GCA_043738665.1 Isosphaeraceae bacterium | reverse complement strand
ATCGATCATTTTCGGTTCAGATCGCCCAGCCGCCCGGAACACCGGAAGAGCCATCATTTATATAAGATGTCAATATCAATTTTTATGATAGAGCAAGTGCGTCGGTCCCGGCCTCGCAAATGTCGTCGGTCTGCCGGCACGGGGTGTGCAAGAATCGTCCCGATAAAAGCGGGGACGACGATGCGTCCCGGGTCGGCGGATCTCGGCGGGAAGAAATGATCGTTCCATGCATTCCCACGGCTGACGAGTCATCCCCATGAGCAGTGACGCCGGCCTGGACGACACCCTGATCGACCTGTTTCGGTCCGAGGTGGAGACGCATTCTGAGGTGCTCAGTTCCGCGCTGCTCGCCCTCGAGCGCGCCCCGAGAGACACTTCGCGGATCGACGAGATGATGCGGGCGGCGCATTCGATCAAAGGGGCGGCGCGTGTCGTGGGTGTGGTCCCCGCCGCCAGCGTCGCGCACGTCATGGAAGATTGCTTTGTCGAGGCTCAAAAAGGGGCCATTTCATTCTCTTCGGGTGACATCGACATACTCCTGCGGGGGGTCGACCTCCTGGGAAAAATTTCGGCGGCGACCCGTGACCCGAGCGTGGACCTGTCACGAGAATTCGACCGTTTCGTCCAGGCTCAGGTCGTCGAATTACAAGCGGTGCTGAGCGGAACCGGCAAGTCCGCCGTTGAGCAAACCGCGGTCGTTCAGTCGCAAGCCGCCGTCGATTCGAAACCAGTAGGGGCGACCCCGCCGTCGGCGCCGGGGGTTGTGACGATTCCGTTCCCTGCCATGCTGGACTCCGTGGCCGCGGAAGGGATACGCGGACAGATCCTCGCCGCGATGGAATCCCGTTGTGACACCCTCCGCGTTGACCTGAGTTCGACGAGAGATCTGGACGTGCAAGGGTTGGCACTTCTCGCGGCGATTCCGCGGCATCTGACCCGGCACGGAGGTCCTTCGCTGGAGCTTTCGGGGGTTTCCGCAGAAATGGAGACCGTGCTCCGTGTCACCGGGCTGGGGAAGGTCTTCGGCCATCGTTGCGACGCGACGCAAGAGGCCGAATAACCGATGGAAACCCACGCCGATCAATTCGTGACCCAAGCACGCGAACATCTCACGGATCTGGAGCAGATCCTCCTCTCCCTGGAAAAGTCAGGGGAATCCGTCGACACGCGGGACCAGATCGACCGCAGCCTGAGGATCGTCCATTCGCTCAAGGGGGACGCGGGATTCCTGGGCTATTCGGCGGTTCGAACCCTGGCAAACGCGATGGAGACGGTGTTCGAGGCGATTCGAAATGACGAGGTTCCCGTCACGCCGCCGGCGATCGAGCGCCTCCTCATCGCACGTGACCGCCTCGCGACGCTCGTTGACGACCTGGGCAATAGCCAAGAGGTCGACCTTTGCGAGATTCTTTCACAACTTGATCAACTCAGGCACGCCAAGCACCGGGACAATCCGACCTGGGAGATCGATCTCCGCTTGCTGGATCGTGAACTTTCCGGCGGCCTCGCTGAGTTCTTCATCACCTTTGAGCGCTGTGGAGACGTTTCCGACGCGGGCATCGAACTGGGGTTCCACGACTTGACCCGCTCGCTGCCGCAGACCTCGGTTCACTTCCGGACCCGGCTCACGACGTCGCTTCGCACCGAAGACGTTGGCCGCATGCTTGGAATTTCGCAGGCCGCGATCAACGTCATCCCGAACAATGCGGTGGCCCTATCGGTCGACCTCGCGGATTGGGTCCGGGCCGGTGGTCGCACGCTGGGATCGCTTCTCTCCGACCTTGATCGGCTTGGAAGAGTGGACGAGCCCGAACTCGAATTCGAGACCGTGGACCTCGCGAAAGGTCTCCCGACCGGGCAAGTCGGTTTACGTGGGCATTTGCGGACGGAGCTCTCTGAGCAAGACGTCGTCAAATGGCTTGGTTTTCCCGCGAAAACTCGTGACACACCCCCGCCGAGTGCGGCGATCGTGGCGGCGAACTTTCCGATCGCGGAGTCCCTGCCGCTTTCGGAACCGACACCGGCCGCCTTCGAGGGACTCACATCGGCGTCACGCATTCTGCCGCTGGAAAACGACAAGACGGCGTCACTCCGGATCAGCGTCGAACTCCTCGACCGGTTGATGACACTGATCGGCGAGCTTACGTTGATCCGTAACCAGTCGCTCCTGGCGTTCGACCAGGACGACGGGCTCCTCCGGCCGATCGTGCAGCGGCTCGACGCGGTCACGTCCTCGCTCCAGGAAACGGTGCTTCGCACCCGGATGCAGCCTGTCGGCAACCTCTTCGGGAGATTCCCGAGGGTGGTCCGCGACCTCGGGCGCCAGCTCGGCAAAGAGGTCGAAATGACGGTCGTCGGCCGGGAGGTCGAGCTCGACAAGACGATCCTCGAACAACTTTCCGACCCGCTGACGCACCTGGTCCGCAACAGCGTCGATCACGGCATCGAGTCTCCCGCGGAACGGATCGCGAAGGGCAAGCCCGCGGCGGGGCAGATCACGCTCACGGCCGCCCACGAAGACGGCCAGGTTCGCATCGAGATCCGCGACGACGGCAAAGGCATCGACGCCCGGGCCGTGCGAGCCAAGGCACTCGCCATGCGTCTCAAGACCGCGGCTGAACTCGACCGGATGTCGCAACGAGAGCTGCTGTCTTTGATACTGCTTCCCGGCTTTTCGACCGCGCGGCAAGTGACTGAGGTTTCCGGGCGCGGCGTCGGCATGGATGTCGTCAAGACGAACATTGAACTCCTCGAAGGCTCGCTGACGATCGACTCGCATTTCGGGGCCGGCACGGCGATGATCTTACGGATGCCGCTGACCCTGGCGATCATCCCCTGCCTGATCGTCACCGTGACCGGCGAGCGTTACGCAATTCCGCAGCGCGAACTTGAAGAGGCCGTCTGTCTCCACCCCGGAATGAGCGGTCGGATCGAGCGTGCCTACGACACGGAAGTTTATCGGTTGCGCGATAAGCTCCTGCCCGTCGTGCGCCTGCGCGATGTCCTCAGCCGTCCGCGGCCGTTCACCGCGGAGACCAAGGCCGAGATTCTGGCGGAGCATGCCGCGAATGTCGACCCGACGCGCATCGAGTACATCCTCGTCCTGCGTCTACCGGGGCGACGGTTCGGCCTGGTCGTTGACGAGGTCCGCGGCACGGAGGAAGTCGTCGTCAAGCCGGTGCACGCGTCGATCAAGCGCGTGGGGATCTTCACCGGCGCGACGATCATGGGAGACGGCCGCGTCGCGTTGATCGCCGACGTCGGAGGGATCGTCGAACACGCCCGACTCAGCTTCGATGCGGCCTTGGACGTGTCGGCAACGTTCGCGAACTCGCGCGACCTGGCACAGATGCACCGCGTCTTACTGTTCGAGTACGGGCCGCAGGAGCAATTCGCCCTTCCGCTCCTTCAGATCCGCCGTATCGAGATGATCTCGCGCGACCGGCTCGATCGCGTCGGCGACCACGAATACGTCACGGTCGACGGCGTTTCCATGCGGGTCTTGCGGCTCGACAAGGTAATCAACGTCTCCGCCCCGGATGCCGAGGCGGCGGATTCGGGTTCGCAGATGTCGTTGATCTTGCCGAAGTTCGTCACGCGGCCGATGGCGATCCTGGTGTCGCGGATCATCGACACGGAGTCGTTGTCGGTCGAGTTACAGGAACACCGGGAACAGGATGAAGGCATCCTCGGCTCGGCGGTCGTTCGTGAAAAGCTGACTTTGTTTCTCGACCTGCACCGGTTGATGCAGAAGTTGTTCGAGCAGTCGGTGAAGACGACGACGACACCCGCCGCGCCGATGCCCACGATGCCGGGAAGCCGACTGCTGTTGATCGACGACACTCCGTTCTTTCGCGAAGTCGTCAAGCGCTACCTGGTCGCGGAGGGCCACCAAGTCGAGACGGCGGTGAACGGAGAGGACGGGCTCAAAAAACTCGCGAAGGGCGGCAAGTTCGACCTGATCGTCTCGGACATCGAGATGCCGGTCATGGACGGCTGGGAGTTCGCCCGTGAGGCCCGTCGGCGGGGCGTGACGACGCCGATGCTGGCGCTGACGTCGCTGAGCGGAATTTCCTATGAAGTCAAAGCCAAGGAATGCGGCTTCGACAGCTACGAAGTTAAACTCGACCATGACCGCTTGGTCGGCAAGGTCGGCAACCTTCTGATCGCCCAGGCCTCACTGAAGTGACGGGATCCGCCATGGAGTCACAACGCCTGTTCTGCACGTTCCGCGTGGACCGCCGCCTCTTCGGCGTCGATATCCTCGACGTCAAGGAAGTGACCGCCGAGACGAGCTACACGCACGTCGCCCACGCGCCTGAGGAGGTCTTCGGCCTGGTGAACATCCGCGGACACATCTACCTCGCCCTGGATCTACGGCGACTCTTGGGGATGCCCGCCACGAAGGTGACGGGGGAGAGCCGTTTGGTGCTCTTCAAATCCACGGTGGGGAGCGCCTTCGGTGTCGTCGTCGATGAAATCTCGGAAATCCAGACGGCCGACTCCGACCGCATCGAATCCTTCTCAAGGAACAACCACGAGAACACGCCCTCCAACGTAAGCCGCGTCGACTTGATCGAGGCCGTGTGCAAGCTCAGTGGCGAGCTCCTCATGGTCTTGAATCCACGGCGATTCCTCGCCGTCGTCGAACAAAACCTATCCGCGACCGACTGACCCAACACCCTCGAACGCTCCACCATCGCAGGTGACTCTCGTGAAGAACCTTAAACTTGCCCATAAGATGTTTGCGTTGACGCTCATCTTGATGGCCTCCATGCTCGTCGTGACCTACGTGGCCGTGGTCCGGCTCGCCGGGGTCAACGGCCAGGTGCGACTGCTTGTCGACCGGACGATCCAAAAAAGAACCATTGCGGCCGCCCTCGGCGTGAAGTTCCTGTCCGGCGTCCGCGCCCAGAAGAACTCGATCCTTTCACCTGACGACGAGCGTTCGAAAGAGTTCGCGGCTTCGTCGAGGACGATCTTGATTGAAGCGCGGGGCCAGTTCGATAAGCTCAAGGCGTTGATCATCGAGGACCGCGGAGAGGGGCAGTCGGCCGCCATCGACGCGCTCGGCAAGGCGATCGACAACTTCCAGAAGCTGAACAACGACGCGCTTGACCTCTCGGTTCAGAACACCAACGTCAAGGCCAGAAAACTTCTCTCGGGCGACATCCAGCGACAGATCAATGTGTTGTCCGCACATTTCCAGAAGTGGCTCGGCGTCGTGACGACGAAAGAGAATCCCAATTCCGCGGACATCGCCCGACTCAAGACACTTTACGAGATTCACTCCGCATTGTTGGAGTCGATTCCCAACACGATCAAGCATATCGAATCCTCCAGCAACGACGAGATGAGCGCCCAGGAGAAGAAACTGTCGGACCTCCAGGACAAGATTCAGGCCGGGCTCTCGGTCGCCTCCGGCGGCGAACCGACAAGCCAGGTCGAACCGCTCGCCTCCCTGGCCGACTTGAAGAATCTCTATGCGAGTCTCTTCAAGTACTCCAGGCTCGACACCAACAATCGGTCCACCATGCTCTCCCTCAACGAGGCCAAGCTCGCTGCGGACGAATGCGCGAAAGCCGTCGGCGACCTGGATCAGCTTCTCGCGAAGGAAGCCACGAGCGGGCGCGACCTCAGTGAGGCCGCGTACACAAGCGGGCTGTCGTGGATTCTGGGGGTAGCGCTGGCGGGATTGATCTTGGGGAGCTTCTTCGCGATCATCGTCACGCGCTCGATCACGCGACCCGTTTCCGAGGTCAGGAACCTGGCGCAGGCGATGGCCAAGGGCGACCTTCGGCAACGCATCTTGCTGAAACAGCAAGACGAAGTCGGACAGCTCTCCGAGGCGACCAACACCCTTGCGGATTCGCTCACGAAGATCGTGACCGAGATCTACAAGGTCTCCGAGGGACTCGCCGGTTCAGCGACCGATCTCTCCGGAGTCTCTCACCAGTTGCTCTCGCAGAGCGAGCACACCGCGCTCAAGGCGACGAGCGTCGCCACCGCTTCCGAGGAATTATCCTCGAACATCAGCACGATGGCCGCCGCCGCCGAGGAAATGAGCGTCAACGTCGCGTCGATCAGCTCCGCCAGCGAAGAGATGAGCATCAACGTCGGGACCATCTCCTCGGCCGCAGAGCAGACCTCGACCAACGTAGGCGTCGTCTCCAGCGCGGTCGGCGAAATCTCCAGCTCCTTCGCCGACGTCCTCAAGGACGTCCGCGAAGGCTCGAACATCGCGGGGGACGCCAGCCGGATGGCGGACTCGGCCACCGAAACGATCCAGCTCCTGAACCGCTCCGGGGCCGAGATCAGCAAGGTCACCGAGACGATCAAGATGATCGCTCTCCAGACGAATCTCCTGGCGCTTAACGCCACGATCGAAGCCACCTCGGCCGGCGAGGCGGGCAAAGGATTCGCCGTCGTCGCCCACGAGATCAAGGAACTCGCCAACCAAAGCGCCAAGGCGGCCGAAGACATCGCCCGCAAGATCGAAGGCGTGCAAAACAACACGCGTAAGGCCGTGGAAGTGATCCAGAACGTTTCGCAAATTATTAAGGACATTAACGCCTCCGCCGGTAGAATATCGCTGTCGGTGGAGAAGCAGACGCGTGCCGCGACCATGATCTCGCAAAACGTCGGCGAAGCGAACAAGGCGGTGGGAGACATCGCCCGTTCGATCGCTGAGGTGGCCAAGGCCGCCGGAGACATGTCGCGAAACGTGGCCGAGGCGGCCCGAGGGGCGAACGACGTTTCAAGGAACGTCGGCGAAGCGGCAAAAGCGGCGGGCGGCATTTCCTCCGACATTCACGGGGTGAGCGACGCCTCGAAGTCCACCAACGAATCGGCCTCGAAGGTGAACAGTTCCGCCTTGCAACTCGATCAGTTCGGCAAGGAGCTTCGGAAACTGGTCCGCCGGTTCAAACTCAGCACGGAAGACTCCTCCGCCGCATGAACAATGAGCCCCTGCGAGTGCTGATCGTCGATGACTCACGCATCTTCCGAGGCGCCTTGCAAAGCGTGCTTGAAGGCCGGCCGGGGATTCGCGTGGTGGGCTCGGTCTGGAGCGGCGAAAAGGGGCTCGAATTCATCCGCTCCACCCCCCCCGACCTCGTCACCCTCGATGTGAACATGCCGGGGCGAGGGGGCCTTGGAACTCTCGGCGACATCCAGGAATTCAACGCCTCCCGGCCGGGACAGCCCCCGGTCGGGGTATTGCTCGTCAGTGCATTGACGTCACGAGGCGCGGCGACGACCGTGGAAGGATTACAACGCGGGGCGTTCGACTTCATCCGTAAACCGGACGGGCCCGACGAACAGACCAACGTCGCCCTGTTGAAGCAACAACTCCTCGAAAAGATCGGCCTCTTCACCCAGAGGCGAAACCGCCAATCGGGGTCACTTTCTTCGCAGAGCCTGCCCAAGCTCGCGCCGCTGCCGCAACCCACACTACCGTCACCCCGTCGCGGACGGTTCCATACCGTGGTGATCGGATCGTCCACGGGCGGCCCCGAAGCTCTGGCGCGACTTCTCCCGGTCTTGACGAGGCAAACTTCAGTCCCTATATTTATCGTGCAACACATGCCAATGGGAATGACCGGTTATTTCGCGGCGAGCCTCGCCAAAAAGTGCTGCTATCGGGTCGTCGAAGCCTCGGACGGCGATCCCGTTCAGCCCAACACGGCTTACTTCGCGCCGGGAGGCCGTCACATGATCGTCCGCGTTCACGACGGCCGGATCCTGACCGGGCTCAACGACCAGCCGGCGGAAAACGGCTGCCGGCCTTCGGTGGACGTCTTGTTCCGTTCCGTCGCGGCCGTCTACTCGCACTCGACCCTCGCCGTGATCCTGACGGGCATGGGGAAAGACGGCGCCAAGGGACTCGGGCCGCTCAAGCGAAGCGGTGCCTACGTGATCGCCCAGGATGAAGCGTCGAGCGTCGTCTGGGGGATGCCGGGCGCGGCGGTGGCCACCGGGCTGGTCGACGCGGTTCTCCCGCTCGATCGCATCGGCCCCTCCGTCGCCTCAATGCTCGGGGCCGGGACACCGCCATGCAACTGAGCCCGGCCGCGTTCAACGACATCCGCAAGGTCGTTCATGACCTCTGCGGCATCGTGGTTTCCTTCGACAAGCAATACCTCGTCAAATCGCGACTGGAACCTATCCTCAAACACAACGGCCTACCCTCATACGAGACACTTGTGCAGAGGATGAGCCTTCCGGGTTCGTCGCAACTTCAAGAGCAGGTGATCGAGGCGATCACGACCAAGGAGACGTCGTTCAACCGCGACGGCCATCCGTTTGACGAACTCCGCCGCACGATTCTTCCCAACCTCGCCGCGCAATTACTCGCACGGAAAGCGGCTTCGCGGGTTCTCTATGCCAAGGCGAGGATCTGGTGCGCGGCGGTGGCGACCGGCCAGGAAGCGTACAGCGTCGCGATGGCCGTGACCGATTTCTTGGCGTCAAGGCCCGGCATCGACCTGACTCCCGACGATTTCCCGATTTTCGCGACCGACATCTCCGGCAAAGCGCTGGCCACCGCGCGTGAAGGACGCTATACCGTCGCGGACCTCGGGAGGGGCATCACCGCCGAACAGCGTGTCCGCCACTTCCGGCCCGAGAACGGAAGCTGGGTCGTCGCCCCCTCACTCCGACGGATGATCGAATTCCGCCGCCTCAACCTCATTCCGCCGATGCCGAACTTCGGGGCGTTCGACCTGATTCTGTGCCGCAATCTGCTCATCTATTTCGACGAGGCGACCCGCCGACGACTCTGCCAGAACTTTCACGCGGCGCTCAACTCCAAGGGGATGCTCCTCGTCGGCGCGGCGGAAAGCTTGTACGGGGTGACCGACGCCTTCACCGTCGAGCGCTTCGGCGGTACCGTGGTGCATCGGAAGGTCTGACGTCTTTCCGCGGGAAATGAGGCGGCACGCCTCGGAAATGGGGAATCGCCGACGATCAGAGCGGCTCCGGCTGTTCGCGTCCCTTGGCGGCGCTCCGGAATTTCGTCATGAACCGGCCGCTGGTTTCTTTGGCGTAATCTTTGACGCCCGAGACGGCGACACCCATTTTCCCGACGGACGCTCGCCACAGAGCCCGTGAGACTCGGGCACTGCCTTCAGCGACAATCGCGGCGAGTTGTTGACTCGCCTCGGATGTCGCCGCCCGTCTCAGCGAGGCCCGTTGCTCGACGACGAGGGCACCACAATGGCGTTTGGCGATCGATCCCACTCGCAACGTCAGGAACGCATTGGCGCTCCCGCTCAACACACAATTCGCGAAGATGGTTCCGACGACCTGGAGACCCGGCAAACTCGCCCCCAAGGCGCCGATCGCCGAGGATAAGACGGGTTCGACCTGCTCGCTGAGGTCGAGCTCTTGCAACTCACCCGCGACGAACGAAGTGCCGGCGACGTTGGCGTAGAGATGCAAGAGGTCGGAGACGGCGGGCCGCTGGCAGTAGATGTGGGCGACCTTCCAGACCATCCTCGACTGCGCCGCGAGGACGAGCAGGCCGTCGAGCCTGCCGCTCTGCGAGACCGCGGTCGCGAGAAAGACGCCTGATGCCGTCTCGCGAACGATCCGTGTCGCCTTCTCGTCAAGAACTTGAAGCGCCGACTCGATCCCCCGGCGGCTTGAGAGATCGTGCCCCTTCAGATGCGGGCTGGTCGCGAGACGCCCCGCGAGTTTTTTCAAGTGGGGCTCGAACTCCTTGCAATGCTCGTCCTTCGGGGGGATCAACGGGCTGGGTAGCCGCAAGATCATGACCGCCGGAACGCCGACGAGCGTCGTGTAAGTCGCGAGCAGGGACCAAAGCGTGACCGTGCCGAGAGTCGGGTGGACTGCCGTCGCGAGTTGCACGACCTGGGCCGTCTGGCTCACCACCACGACGCCGAAGGTCAAGAGCACCGTCCCGCCGCCGAACAGAGCGATGATGCGAAGAGTTCGGTTCATCTCGGCTCAGCCCCTTTTTGTGGCTCAACATCAGGTCGACGGCGGGTGACGGCAGGGATTCGCATGGTTCCGAAAATCGACCCCGACGGGATTCGGCGAACGCCCTCGCATCACTGCTATTCGTGTTGGCGTCTGGATTCTTGTCGAGATTTTCTCGAATCGGCCAATAACAGCGTACGCAAACTCTCGCGAAAACGCCCCTTCTTGGTTCTTGCGATCCATTCCGCAGTCGCTATGCTCGGTGAGTCTAAGGTCGATCCCATCCCAAGAGGCTCTTGATTCGCGGTTCCGGACGCGAACTCTCTCACGGAAGCAAGATTTCTCATGTATACCCTTGTTTTGTCGCTGGTCTTCGCCCTCGCACCCCCCGGTCCCGCCGTTGCGGCCGACAAGGCGGCGGAATCTCAAGCGTGGACCCCCCTCTTCAACGGCCGCGACCTCGACGGTTGGTACACGTTTCTCCAGAAGCACGGAAAGAACCAGGACCCCGACCACGTCATCACGATCGAAGACGGCGCGATCCACCTTTACAAGAACGCGGCCGACGGCACAAACGTGGTCATGGGCTACATCGGCACGGAGAAGGAATACGAGGATTACCACCTCCGCTTCAAATATCGCTGGGGCACCAAGAAATTCGAACCCCGATACAAGTTGAAACGCGACGCCGGGCTCTACTACCACATCCTCGGCCCCGACGCCGTCTGGCCCAAGGCCCTTCAGTTCCAGGTCGAGCAAACCAACGTCGGCGACCTGATCGCGTTGTACGGGTTTCAGCTCGACAGTTGGATCGACCCGAAAACCCGCAACGAGGCCATGCCGACCTACCTCGATCCCGAAAAAGGCGGAGAGCCGCGCGTCCTGGGAGGCAAGGGGATCGCCTACCAGAAGCACCTCGCCGGAGAGCACGAAGTTGACCGTTGGAATACCGCCGAGATCATCGCGAAAGGGGACACGGTCACCCACGTCTTGAACGGCAAGGTGATCAACCGCGGTAAGAACGTCCGGCTCGTCACTGCCGATGCGAAGGAGGGGGTCAAGACCACACGGGGACGGATCGCGCTGGAGATCGAAGCCGCCGAGATCTTCTTCCGCGACATCGAGATCAAATCACTGGCAGACAAACCCGCCCAAGGCCGCTGAGGAAATAACCCATGTGGAAACCCGGACTGACGGCCCTGGCGACGGCGTTCCTGGCAAGCACAACCGCGAGCGGAGGTGATCTGAGGGCGGGAGCCGCGAAAGTCTCGCTCGAAGCGAACGACGCGATGGTCATCGGCGGCGGCATCGGCCCCGTTCATCTGAAAGGCCAGGAAGGCGAACTGCGGGCCTCGGCCGTGGTGATCGAAGGCCCGGACGGGGGCAAGGCCTGCCTGGTCGCCTGCGACGTCCTCATGATCGGGCGTGACATCCTCGACGACGTCGCCCGGCGGATCGCCGAGAAGATCGGCGTGCCTTTCAACGCCATCCTGATCAATGCCACCCACACCCACCACGCCCCCACCACGGTCACCATACACGGCTATGACCGCGATGAGGCGTTCACCAGGCAAGTCGGCGACAAGGCGGTCGAGGCCGCCGTCGCGGCCAATGCCAGGCTCGCCCCGGTGACCTTCAAGTTTCGTCGTGGCGAGGAATCGTCCGTCGGCAGGAACAGTAGGCTCCTACTCAACGACAACACCATCTTCTGGGTCGGTGCATTGACAGA
>JAYUFP010000744.1:0-11693 GCA_043738665.1 Isosphaeraceae bacterium | reverse complement strand
GAAACGCCGAGAATTCTGCCGCCCCTACGGGGCTCAAAAAAGGACGTCATTATTATTCTCGTCCAATTCCCAGGGCTGAAGCCCTGGGATACTGACCGTCGCCCCTTCGGGGCTAAAAATCGAGGCTCTGTAACAGCTTACGGCTAATTCAACGGTATTGGCCCTAAACGGCGTTGATCGAGCGTAATAAGGCGATTTCCTTCTCCCGACGAAGCTTTCGAATCGTCGCCTCGTCCCACTCGATCTCCTCAGTACCGAGCCACTCGATGGCCCGGTCGAGCCAATCCGAGGGGATCGGGACGCCGAATTCGGCGTGTCTCACGACGACGCCCGAGAACGCGAGCCGTTCGCCTTCATCCCATTCTTCGAACGGGCGATCAGGGCCGAATTCGGCTTTCAAAGACTCGACCGCGGCGGCCAGGGTCTGGGGGTTCGCGAGCTTTTTCTGCACGTCGTCGAACGAGAGGGCGTTGCGGTCGTCCATGAGGTCTTCATAACCCTCTCCGTGGACCTGTTCCATCCCCGCGTCGATCGCGAAATCGGCGTCGTCGTTCTCGTAGCTTTTCAAGCCCCAATGGCCCATGTTCACCATTCCCCGATCAAGGCACGCGCTGGTCGCGACGAAGCCGTCCCCGGCCATTGGCGTCGCGGCCGGCGGGCTCGCCAACGACCCCGAACGCCAGCAGGCCGGTCGGAAGCGTGTTCATGTAAATCGATTCGATCCGGTCGCGGGGGACCAGGAACGTCTCGTGATAGATCCCGAAGTCCTGTTTCGTCCTCAGGCGTTCGGCCGCGACGCGCCACCATTCGGCGTGCGGCGACCGGTGCGACCAGGCTTCGAGGTCGTCAAAACTTCGCCAGTACTGGAGCACGCCGAAATGATTCCATGAGATGGAATACGTGATCGAATCCAGTAGCCCCGCGCCGGAAGTCCTGGCCGCGACCGCGTCGCGCTCGATCGCGCGCTTGAGACGGAATGCGTAGGGAACCGCCGAGAGCTTCCGTACCTGGATTCCGAGCCGGACCAGGCACAGTTCTTCGACCCCCTCGGGGAGGCTGGCGATTTCGCGCTTCATGAGGTCACGCCGGCGGGAGACGCCGGGCTCCCTCCATCAGGGCCTTGAGCCGTCGGGGCGGCGCGACGAACGTCGGGACGGGGATCGGCGCACTCGCGACGAATTCCGTCGGGGTCATCACGCGGCCGTCGATCGTTCCGAAGGCACAGCCCGCCTCGGACGCGATCACGGCCCCTGCCGCGATGTCGTGTGTGGCCTCTCCCAGCAGTGTCGCGGCCTGGAGCCGGTTGCAGGCCGTGAAGGCCATCTCGCAGCAACACGAACCGAGGTCGCGGAGCCGACCCGGAAGCGTTCGCGTGTCGACCGCGCGGAGGGCATTGGTCCCGACACAGACGTTATCCTGGGTGTGAAAGCCGTCAGCGTCGCCAACGACGAGCCGTATCCCGTCACGCCAGGCCCCCTGCCCCTTCACGGCCCAGAACAGCTCGTTGAGCCGGGGGATCACGATCACGCCAAGCACCGGCTCGCCTTCGTGGAGCAAGCCGATACTTACCGCCCAGAGCGGGAGGTGATGCACGAGATTCCCCGTGCCGTCGATCGGGTCGATCGACCATCGCCTCGGCCCCGAGCCGCCTGCCGAGGCAAGTTCTTCGCCCGTCAGAACGTCGTCGGGGAACCTCGCGCCGAGGCGGTCGCGAATGAACCGTTCGAGGTGGTGGTCGAGGTCGGTGACGAAGCTCAGGTTCGCCTTTTCCTGCGGAGTGACCGTGGCTTCGCGTGCCAGGGCGATCGAAGCGGCCTCGCGCGCGAGGTCTTTGATGAATTCGAGGTCGGAACCCGGGTCGCTCGGCATGCTCGGGCCTTCTCCACGTCGAGTCTGCGTCAATGCGGGATCGTTGACCCAGAGGGTAAAACAATCGGGCACGGAGTCGCAAGGCGGTTCTCTCAGGAGGATTGCAAAGTCCATCGGTAATCCGCAATTCAAGTCACACAAAACACGGACTCACCGCCGAGATCGCGGAGAAATCAGGGAGAGCATCAACGAAAACGGATGTCCCTGTTGTGTCCGGAGAGTTTCTCGCCATTTTGCTCATTTCCTCTCTGCGATCTCCGCGATCTCCGCGGTAGTTTCCGAATTCGTGGTTCGCGCCTGGCTCAACTGTGCAATCCTGCTGACGGTTCCTTCCGGTCTGACCCTCGGCGACAAGGCCCCGGGTTTTTCAAGCGGCTCGAATTGACATCCGCCGCAGGGGACAACTAGAGTGTGGAAGCTCGACGCGGTTCATTCCTTGAGGAAGGAGCTAAGGATGGCCTGGATCAGGTGTTACGCGATGGGCGCAGTGGCGGTTTGGGTCACCGCGGCGGGGATTGCGGGGGCGGCCGATTCGAAGCCCGTGCTGCTCCGCGAATCCCACGATTCCGCGTCGACCTCGCGGGTTCAGGTCGGCCTGAAAGGCGAAGGCCTGTTCCTCCAGGCGGCTCCTCCGGGGGCGACGAAGGCCCAGGTGCCGAAGCCGCTGACCTTGAAGGTGGAGGTCCGGCTCGAGTATTTGGACCGGGTCATCAAGCTCGCCGATTCGGGTCGTCCTTCGCGATCGGCTCGGCGGATCATTCGCGCGGGGTCGGCGATCAACGGCGAGGTCCGCACGTTCGCCACGGCGATCCGGCCCTCGGTCGCGATCGTTATCGCCGAATCGAAGCCGGACGGCATCCTCCTGTTCAGCCCCGGCGGACCGTTCTCGCAGTCGGAGCTGGAGATGCTGGAAGTCCCGGCCGACCCGCTAGTGCTTGGCGACCTGCTTTCGGACAAGCCCGTTGCCACCGGGGATCGATGGACTGTCGGCAACGCCGCCGCGATGGCCCTGAGTTCCTACGACACGGTCCAGAAAAACGCCCTGGAAGCCTCGCTCGAATCGCTCGACGACGCCAAGGCCGTCGTGAAGTTGACCGGCGAAGTCAACGGGAGCCGCCTCGCCGGAGACGGGACGATCAAGGTCGAGGGTTCGTTCACGCTCGACCGCAAGGTCGGCCGGATCGTCAAGCTGACGGTTGAACGTGCCGAGACGCGGAGGCCGGGGCTAGTCGAGGAAGGCCTCGACGTGAAGAGCACCTTGACGCTCACGAAGACGGCCGCGGAGACCCCGGTCGAGCTCAAGGACGACACGCTGCAACGGATCGGCACCGAGGCGAACGCCAGGAACCAGGCGATCCTGTTCACGTCTCCCGACGGGAAATACACCCTCGTTCACGACCGCGCCTGGCACCTTTACTGGGATAGCCCGAAGCTGACGGTCTTCAAACGAGTCGAAGGGGGGCGGCTGGTGGCTCAGTGCAACGTCACGCCGGGCCCGAACGCGGGGAAGGGGAAACATCAGGACCCCAACCAGTTCCGCGACGACATCAAGAAGTCGCTAGGATCGCGATTCGTTCAGATGATCGGCGTCGGCGAGGTTGAGGGAGATCCGTCGGGCGGCTACCGTTATAAGGTCGGCGTGCAGGGGCGGCAGGAAAACGTCGGCGTTGTGTGGTACTACTATTTGATCGCCAATACCGAAGGCGAACAGATCCTGGCCACGTTCACCCTGGCGGACAATCAGACCGCCGCCTTCGGCGCGCAGGACGAGGTCATGATCGGCACGTTCCGCTGGAAAGACGGCGACGGCGGGTGATCGTTGAAGCGAATACAAGAATGACGAATCCCGGATGGCGAATGACGGACGAGCTCGAAAACCCGACGCGTTCGCAATCACCCCATGCTTCTTCTCAATCCGTCATTCGGAATCCGCCATTCGTTATCCCTGATAGTGACCTCCCAAACCGCCACTACTGATCCAATAACCCGAGGGCCTGGCCGCGATGAAACCGTTGCGAGCGTTCCATGCGAGTTTGAGACTGCGGCACCCTTGGATGATCTCGCTGGCGTGGACGGCCATGCTCGCTCTCCCGACGCACGCGCAAGTCGCACCGCCGGCCCAACCCCCGGCCACACGAACTCCCGCCGCCGGAGCCCCCGCCGCGACCGAACCGGAGCCGGAGCTCGACCCGACGAACTACCGATTGGTCGAACGCTACTCAACCGAGGTCGACCCGAAAGCCGTCAAGCCGGGCGAGTTTTCGCAATACCGCGTCGGTTGCCGAGACGTCATCCGCGTGATGACCGAGAAGCCCCAAGGGACTCCCGACCGCATCGAGAGAAGCATCCAGGTGATCTATTCCGAGCGACCCGTCGCGGTCAACGCCTCGGGGATCGTGACGGACTCGGTTCGCCGTTACGAGGCTTTTCGGGATTCCGCAAGTCCTGCGGCGGCAATCCCCGGCGCGTCGCGACCGCTCGACGGTCTCTCGATCTGGCTGAAGTCCCAACGGAACGCGACCTCGTCCCTCCTCAGTCTCACGCCCAATCACTCACTCAGCGAGGTCGAGTACGCCATCTCTCGCCGGCTTGTTTACCTTCCTGAACTTGCCGGCATCCTGCCCCCGACACTGACCCGGGTCGGCCAGCGCTGGCGAGTGCCCAGGCCTGCCGCCAGAGCGCTCTTCGGTGAGGAACCGGTGGCCGGTGACGGTCTCGCGGCGATGCTCCGCGAAGTGAAACCGGCCGCCAAAGGGAACGAAATGGTCGCCCTGATCGACGTCGGCGGGAGCGCCGAACTCGGTCCCCTGCGCGTGCTTTACTCCCTGAACGCGCAGATTACCTTCACGTTCACCAAGGCCCCGTCCACCGCGGCGGCCCCGGTGTCCACGCCGCCGGTGGTTGACGGCGTGGGTGCGATTACCGAGCTCCGCCTGTCGCGAGTGTCGAACTCCCTCGTCCCCGGCGGCACCGGCAGGCTCAAGAGCACGGTGACCTGGGAGATGGTTCTTCAACGGCAGACGGCCCCGGGCGCGTCTTCGGCCCCCATCGCCGTGCCGACCCCCGCACCCGTCCCGACGCATGCGAATTCGTGGATCGTCTACAACGACCCGAAGAGCCGATTCCACTTCCGGCATCCCCAGGATCTGCTCCCGCTCCCCGGCCTGACGCTCGATGAAGGGGTGCAGCTCTACAACGACAGCACGAACGGCGATGACGTCCGAAGGCTGACGATCCGGCTCCAGCCCAAGACCGGCAACCCCGCCGAGGACAAGGCGAGCACCGACTTCGACACCCACGTCCGCGAACTCAAAGACGATTGGCAGAAGGCCAGGCGGAAGGGCAAGATCGACAAGGAAGGCCCCCTCCCCGAGGCCGACTGGGCCGCGAGCAAGATGAAAGTCTACCGGGCCGAAGCCACCGTGAAGCCCCCGCTCACCTCCGACGGCCGGGTCGAGCCGCCGATCTTCTTCGACCATTACCTGATCCTCTTCACCCAGCCCGAAAGCCTCGCCGTCGATGCCATTACCGGCCAGACCAAGCCCGAGCCGTTCCGCAAGCAGGTCGAGGAGATCCTCAAGACCTTCAAGCTCGGGCCTTACAAGCCGGCGGCGTGAGTCAGGTCGCAAGAGTCGAGAACAGACGACCGGGTACGAAAGTTTTCGACCGACGCTTCCCGACTTGCGGAATGTGTGTTGAAAGGCGGATTTGTGAGGAAGAAAATCACTCCATGAATCGCCTCGATCACGTTTTAGCCAAGCTCGAAAATCTTGTCAGAGAGAACCGCTTCGAGCAATTGGAGACCGATTCTCTTGAGATCAAGTCAGTGCCTGCCGGTAAGGGATCTTGGAAACAAGTCAAAATAAGTGCAAATGCATTTCTTAATACGAGAGGTGGAATCATCATTCTGGGAATCGAGGAAGAAGCGAAGAACAAGGAGCATCGTTATAAGTTGACCGGGTGGAGAGAGGAAGCGGAGGGGCAGGTCAGGGAAATCTGTAAGGGTTTCAAGGACCGTCAAGGAAATCCACAAGACCTCAAGGAATTCTTTCCCGCGGTTACCATTCGTCCGATTCTCGATAAGCAGATCGCCGTCATCTACGTGGACGAACTTCCAGCCGACCGTAAGTTCGTTTTCCACGAAAACGTCGCCTATAAACGTAGCCTTACAGGCGATCACAAGATCACGGAAAACGAGATATCGGCCCAGGAAGAGTATCGCGAGGAATGGAAAGAAGCCCGCGAACTTCAAATCATGCCGGGGACTTCGCTGAATTCTCTCGACCTTGAAAAGTTGAATGATTACATCCTACGGATCGACCGTCTTGCGAAGATCGAAACCGTCAAAGCCACCCTGAAAGCGGCGCGGCCGTTTTTAGAGCGCAAAACCTTCATGAAAAGCGGAGAAGTAACCCTTCTCGGGATGCTCGTCTGCGGCGCGCATCCGAACGACGTTTTGGGCTTCCGATGTCAAGTCCATGGGTATGTGGAGACTCCAGGAGGTATCGTCCAGGACAAGCAAGTCTTCGCCGACAATATTTTGCCGCTGATGGATTCAAGTTATAATTATTTACTCAGAAGTATCCTGGTTGGGATCGGCACAGAGAGCGGCGGTGCCGCGAAGCCGCAATACCCCGATGAACTCATCCGAGAAACAGTGAACAACGCCCTCGCTCACCGAAATTACGCGATTAACAAACAGGCGTACCTCGCGGTGCATCCGGGACGAGAGCTATCGATTCGCAACCCCGGTTCATTTCGTCCCCACCTGAAAATCGAGGCCCTCGACGACCCGATTCCGATCCGCCGAATCATCCCCGAGGCCAAGCCTCGCAATCCTAAACTCGCCGACGTCCTTCGCGTCTACATCAAGTGGGAAGGTCGAGGGATCGGCATGGCCACCATGGTGAACCTCTGTCTCGAAAATAAGATCGATCTTCCCTACTACCGACTTCATTCCGAAGAAGTCGAGTTGGTGATCCGATCGGGTAAACTTGTCGGCGAACGCATGGAGCGACTTTTCGTCGCTTTCGATCGGTATATTGAAGTAAAACTTGACGGCAACCCTCTCACTCAAGCCCAAAAGCAGGTGCTCGCCTATCTCATCCGATCCGAATGGGATAACGAACTTCATCGTTACACGATCCTCTTGACCCCGGACAACAATCACTTTGAAGAACTAATCAAGCTGGAAAGAGCCAAACTGATTTCGAAGCATTCTTCAAGCACGTCACTTTTTACCGTATACGTCGCTGACCGGACGCTCGTGGTTCCGGATCACATTCCACTTCTTCGTTCGAAATTCGGAACTGCTTTTGATCGACTTGATCCTCTGGCGAAGAGCTTTCTTTCCGTAGTCCACCGACACAACGAGTACTCAAAGAAAGAATATCCGAGTGCCAAACAAGTGAGCTTTGCTCTTTGGTATGACCAGGATAAACTTAATCATGATGACGTCAGGGCTTTTGATGAATTTTATCGAGGAATTCGCAAAATCGCCGTTAAATTGCTCCATGATCATTTTGTAATTAAAGCAAGTAAATTTGGATATAAAATCGATTACGCCTCACGCCCTCGCCAGACTCTTGTGCCCTGGTCGAACCCGGATTCCTCCACAATCCCTAGCGCGGGGAAGAAGGACCGCGAATAATCGCTCACAGCGCCCTCGCCACCTCCCCCGCCAGCCCCGCGTTCGCGACGATCAACGCCATGTTCGCCGTCAGGCTCTTCCCCGCCGTCGCGTCGCGGATTCCGCTCAGCAGGAATGGCGTGACGGCCTTGCCGGTGATGTCGCGGGCGTGGGCCTCGATCAACGCGGCGGCCAGGGCTTTTTCGACGAGCTCGCGGTCGAGAGCCGAATTCGCAATTGGGGGTTGGGCCAGGATCATGGCCCCGGGAAGCCCGAGCCGCCGGTGCGCCTTGACGATCGCCGCGAACTCCTCCGCCGTCTCGACCCGGTTCTCCAGGGCGATTCCGCTGTTTCTCGTGAGAAACGCGGGGAAATCGCCGGTCCGGTAACCGATCACCGCGACCCCCCGCGTCTCCAGGAATTCCAGCGTCGCCGCGATGTCGAGGATCGACTTGACCCCCGAGCAGACCACGACGCACCCATCAGCGTTTGCGAGTTCATCAAGGTCGTTGGAGATGTCGAACGTCTTCGGCCAGTCGCGGTGAACCCCGCCGAGACCGCCCGTCGCCATGACGCCGATCCCCACTTTCCTCGCGATCCAGAGAGTCGCCGAGACGGTCGTCGCGGCGTCGATGCCTCGCGCGACGACCACCCCCAGGTCGCGACGTCCCGCCTTGACCGCGGGTGTCACACCCGTCGCCAGCCTCTCAAGCGACGCATACGGCAATCCGACCCGGACCGCCCCCTCGATCACGGCGGTCGTCGCCGGGACCGCCCCCGCGCCTCGCACGGCGGCCTCCGAGGCGAGCGCCGTCTGAAGGTTCTCCGGCCAGGGCAACCCGTGCGAGATCAACGTGGATTCCAGCGCGACCACCCCCCGCCCCTCCCGAAGCGCCTCGGCCACTTCGGGCGCGACGACCAACCTATCACTCGTCTTCAACTCAGCGTCTCCCTTGGGGAAGTCGGAACCTGTCTCCGAGTCGCTTCATCATAAGCGACGGACGGCTGAGGTGTAGCGAAAGTCGGTGTGAAGCCTCCGCCTCGACCGAGTCCCTCTTCCATAATCGCGTTGAGGCGCGGCACAATACTTCGAGTTGGTCT
This sequence comes from Isosphaeraceae bacterium, assembly GCA_043738665.1. Taxonomy (GTDB): domain Bacteria; phylum Planctomycetota; class Planctomycetia; order Isosphaerales; family Isosphaeraceae; genus JAYUFP01. The sequence continues at coordinate 3,094 of JAYUFP010000744.1, read as the reverse complement.
CCCGACCTTTTCGGAATCTACACCATGTCAGCCGACAGACAAATACGTAGCAACTTCCGCGAGGCTGAACCCGAAGAGTCGGGAGAATACGTGCGAGTACCTGCCGTCGTCGACGCCAAAGGGAATAAGGTCGTCACCCTTACCGACGACGAAGGCCGCGAGCAAACGCGACTGGTCGCGGAACTCGTTCTGGAGTCATTCGTCGGTGCCTGTCCCTCTGGTTACATCCTCCATTTCAAGGATGGCAACCGTCTCAACTGTGAACTGAAAAACCTCGAATGGGCTCCCACGCTGTCCGTGAGGGACGAGGGGGCACGGGACAGGGCGATCGCGACCCGGGAGCGGGCCGACGCCGTCCGTCGGTCCCTCCAAGGCCGACGCCATAGCGACAGTGCCCAGCTGATGGACGAGGATCGGCAGCGGTGACCCGACTTGTGGTGGACTCCAGCGTTGTGATCAAGTGGTCGGTGCCCGAGGTTCACTCGCCCGACGCCTTGCGTTATCTCGATCCTGATCTGGAGCGGGACGCGCCGGAACTACTGCCGGCCGAGGTGAGCAACATCCTCTTGCCATCCGGATCGCCGGCTTGACTGTCTAGCAAACCGCAGTACAATGGTGTTAGAGGAGGCCGATTCCATGCCGACGCCCCGTCCCCGCCGTTTACCGGCCAAGACTCCCGCGGACCGGTCGCTCATGGTCCGACTCGATGAGGACAGCAAGGCGTGTCTTTCCCAGGCGGCGAAGCTCCGCGGTATTAGTCTCAGCGACTACGTGCGCACCGTGACCGTACCCCAGGCGAGGCGAGAGGTGGTCGCCGCCCGCGAGCAGACCTTGGCATTGACCTCCGCTGAGCAACTCGCCTTCTGGAACGCCCTCGCCACACCACCGGCCCTTACCGAGTCCCAGAAGCGGCTGGGGTCAATCATGCGGGGCGAAGGGTGAGCGGCGACGGGGTCCGGATTCCTGAGGGGTTCCGTCTCGAAATGCTCCGCCGGGAACACCCGCGGCGGAAGTTCCGGTCGGGACAGAGTCAGGTCGACGACTGGCTCGCGACCAAGGCGTTCCAGCATCAAGAGAAGCACCTCTCCGTAACCCGCGTGTTGATCGAAGGCGTGGGGACGCTCGCAGGCTATTACACACTGGCCACGGGCCAGGTCGACTTCTCTGAACCTCCCGCGGAGGTCGTCCGCCGACTGCCTCGCCGGCAGTTACCCGTGGCCGTGCTCGCGTGGTTGGGGGTCGATCAGGGGTTCCAGGGCCGAGGGCTCGGCCGGTTGCTCCTGGCTCAGGCGCTTCGCGACTGTCATGACGCCGGCCGGACCTTCTCGTTCATCGCGGTCATCCTCGACTGTGTCGATGACGCGGCCAAGGCGTTCTACCGGCGGTACGATTTCCAGGAGCTACCGGGGCATCCCTACCGGCTGTTCCTGAGTGCCCCACACCTCGACGCCCTGATGGAACGTGTCTACGGTTCCTGACCCGGGCTCGGAAAAGGTGTCAGCCGGTAGGGTGTGTTGAGTCCTCGAAGACGCACTTATGCAGTCACCGTGCACCGTGATCGACCTGCGTCGTGAGGGCTGACACCTGGTATGAGGCCAGCGATAACCAGATTTGACAAAGCTTGTTAACTCCGCTATTTTAAATCGACGTACAATTGCCGGATCGAGGAGTCGCCGAGATGAACGTTTCGCTAACTCCGCAGTTGGAGCGACTGGTACAGCAGAAGGTTCAAAGCGGACGATACCTCTCGGCGAGCGAGGTCGTCCGCGAGGCGCTCCGGCTTCTGGAAGAACGCGACCAGATCCGCGATTTGAGGCTTGAGGAGCTACGGAAGTTCGTCGCCGTCGGCATCGAACAGGCCGATCGCGGGGAGTTGATCGACGGTCCCGATGCGTTTCAGAAATTGCGAGAGCAGGTCGGTAACAAGTTGATCGGGAAGTCATGAGCCGATATCGGCTCACGCCGGAGGCACTCCGCGACCTCGACGAGATTGTGGATTACATCTCTCGGGAGAACCCGGCGGCGGCTTTGCGAGTCATCAATTCCATCGAACAGAAGTGCCGAACCCTCGCCGAGATGCCCGAACTGGGCCGACTCAGAGAAGAACTCGCCCCGGGACTCCGGAGCTTGACGGCGGGGAACTACCTGATCTTCTATCGACCGACCGATGGAGGAATTAACGTCATCCGAGTCGCCCACGGCTCACGCGACCTGCCTCAACTTTTCAACTGATCACTGAGGAACGGGACGCAAATCACTTCCCGATTCCTCACCCCGAAGGGGTGCTACAAGAAAGCCCGGGGCAACGCCCCGGGTTTCGATCCGCAGCCTTGGCTTCTCGCCCTGAAGGGGCGAAACAGATTCGCGAGCGCTTGATTGAATCCGGGCCGTCGTCTTGTTCGGCCCCTTCAGGGCCGGCGATTTCGCGTTCCTCGACGGACCCGGGGCGTTGCCCCGGGCTTTCCTGTTCCACCCCTTCGGGGTGTAGAATCGCCACGTCGTTCCCGGCCCGTTCCTCTGAAAGATAATTCGGGAAGTGATTCCCGTCCTATTCCTGATCGTCGAAATCGGGGCGTCGGAATCGGCGTCATCTGTCGAGTTTGAAAAAGGTGTCCGCCCTCACGCCGCCAAAATGTCGACGTGAGGGCGGACACCAATTTCCCCGACGTGAACGGGAGCAGCCAGATCGTCGCCACTTCGCTGGACCATCGACGCCGAGGCCCGGTCTACGTCCCTTGTTGTTCACGACCCGGAGCATCCCGAAGGCCGGCACGGGCCCGTCGGGCGAGATCGCGTTTGATGAGAACGCAGTGTCCTTCTTCGTGCCCGTGCCGTCCTTTATTGCTTCACGGCGTAGAACCCGTGGGTCTTTCCAGTCTGTAGGCTGGGTCTTGACCCAGCATCATAATAGCATAAGATTGGTCGTGACCCAGCCTACATCACTAAACCCAAAGTCGTGTCGGATCGATCTCGACCCAGCGTCTAGCACGGCGACGAAAACCATTCAACCGCAACGAGTCTGGGCCTTGGCGCCGTGTTCGGAAATAGGCGGTGAGAGGAGCAAACAGGCGTCCGGCCAGCCCTTGCGTGGGCG
>JAYUFP010000743.1:0-3922 GCA_043738665.1 Isosphaeraceae bacterium | reverse complement strand
GCGGGAAGGAGATGGAGCACGAACGGAGGCATACCCCCCTTACCCGAACTTTCTTGGCGCACCCACTCCTCCACTCTACAGGAATCTGTGTGGTGGCTTTCCTAGGGGATGTACAGCCCGCATATCCTAGGGATAATACGCACTTTGCGTTGATCTCCTTGCGACCGGGCCTAGGCGACTGTGCCGGTCGGGGCGTTGGCGACGCAAGGGCGGGAACCTCTCCATGACCACCAACGCCGACCGACACCTGCTCTTCGGACTGCTCGCGCTTCAGAACGGGATCATCAACCAGGGTCAGCTCGTGGCCGGTTTTCAGGTCTGGACGCTGGACAAGTCGAGAAGTCTGGCCGATCATCTGGAGGCCCGCGGCGACCTGAACAAGGCCGGGCGGGCGCTCTTGGAAGGGCTTGCCGAGTTCCACCTGGAGGCCCACGGCGGCGACCTGGAGAAGAGCCTCGCCGGGGTTTCGACCGACAAATCGACCCGGGAGAACCTGGCGAGGATCGGCGACCGGGACATTGAGGCGACTCTCGCCTACGTCGACCCCGCGGACGCGTCGATGGAGGAAGACGCCGACCGCACGGGCACTTATTCCGTCGGCTCGGTCACGAGTGACGGCCAGCGGTTCCGGGTCCTCCGCCCCCACGCCCGAGGCGGCCTGGGAGAGGTGTTCGTGGCACTCGACACCGAGCTGAACCGGGAGGTCGCGCTGAAGCGGATCCTCGACCGCCACGCCGACGACCCCGACAGCCGGCAACGATTCCTCATTGAGGCCGAGATCACCGGCGGGCTGGAGCACCCGGGCATCGTGCCGGTTTATGGGCTCGGAGCCTACGACGGTGGCCGCCCTTATTACGCGATGCGTCTCATCAAGGGAGACAGCCTCAAGGAGGCGATCGCGAGGTTCCATCAACTGCCGAGGAAGGCCTTCGACCCCTCGACTCACTCCGTGGAACTCCGCAAACTTCTGCGACGATTCACCGACGTATGCAACGCCATCGAATATGCCCATTCGCGGAGGGTGCTGCATCGCGACATCAAGCCCGGGAACATCATCCTCGGCAAGCACGGCGAGACGCTTGTGGTGGACTGGGGCCTGGCGAAACCCCAGGGGAAGGGCGAGCTATCGGCTGAATCGGGCGAGAGGGCGCTGATGCCCTTCTTGTCCAGAGGGACGGCCGAGACGTTGCCAGGCTCGGCGCTCGGGACGCCCGGTTACATGAGCCCCGAGCAAGCCCGGGGTGACCTCGATCGCCTCGAACCGCGTTCCGATGTTTACAGCCTGGGGGCCACGCTCTATTGCCTGCTGACCGGCCGGGCACCCTTTGACGGCGAGGTCGGCGTAGTGCTCGACGCCGTCCGGAAGAGCGACTTTCCGCCGCCCCGGCGGCTCGACCCCTCGATCCACCCTGCGCTGGAGGCGGTCTGTCTCAAGGCGATGGCCCTGGAGCCGTCTGAGCGCTACGCTTCCGCCCGGGCCCTGGCCGACGATGTCGACCGCTGGCTGGCCGACGAGCCCGTCTCGGCACGCCCCGAAGGGTTCGGCGGACGGCTGGCCCGGTGGTCGCGCCGCTACCGCGCGTGGGTCCGTGCCGGGGCCGCCGCGCTGGTGCTCGTCACGTTCGTATCGGTCTTCGCGTGGGCCCAGCTTCGTGCCGCTCAGGAAGGCAATTTGAAGTTGACCACCTCGCTCGGCCTCGCGAGAGGCCAGTCCCTCTGCGAGCAGGGACTGACGGGCGACGGCCTGCTCTGGCTGACGCGGGCGCTGCGGCTCTGCCCCGACTCCGACGCCGAGCGGAAGCGCGACATCCGCAACCATATCGGCTACTGGATGGGCGAGGTTCACTCGCTCCGCGCGCAGACCTTCGGTCCCGGCAAGTTCATCGCGTTGGGGATCGCGGCCGACGGGAAAACAGCCGTTTCCTGCAACGGGGACGCCCCGGCGTTGCTCTGGGACCCGGCCACCGGACGGTCCATCGGCTCTCCGTTGCCCAGCCAAGGAGGGGTGTTGTCCGTGGTGTTCGCCCCCGACGGCGGCCGGGTCATCACCGGCGGCGGTGACGGAACGGCCCGGCTCTGGGACACCCGGACCGGCGCGGAGATCGGCCCCGCGCAACGGCTCGGCGCGTCCGTCACGTCTCTGGCGTTCTCCCCGGACGGACGTTTCGTTGTCGCCGGGCTCAATACCAACAAAGCAAGGCTCTGGGACGTCTCGACAGGCCATCAAGTGGGGTCCGACCTTCTCCTCGAACCGAACACAGCCTGGGACGGGTTCATGGGGACGGTCGCCTTTTCTCGGGACGGTCGCAAAATCCTCACGGCCAGTCGGGACGGCTCGTTCCGGCTCTGGAACGCGGCCGACGGCTCGCCCGCCGGGGCTGCAGGAAGGCACCCGGCTTTCGCACTCTCGGCGAGCCTCTCCAGCGACGGGCGACGGGTCCTGACCGTCGGTCCCAGCGGCGGCCAGGTCTGGGACCTGGAAGCCGGGAAGCCGGACGGACCGATGTTGACCCACCACGAAGCCTCCCTGTTCGGGGCCTTCCACCCCGAACAGCCCTGGGCCGCGGTCGGGTTCGATAATGGAAGCACCTTGATCTGGGACTTCACCGACCGACCGGCCAAACTCATCGCCCGGATCGAACAGCGGGGAAGCATCCGTGCCGTCGCCTTCACTCCCGATGGCAGGGCGCTGGTCACCGCGAGCGACGACGGCACGGCACGGCTCTGGGAAGTCCCGAGCGGGCGCCCCCTCGGTGGGCCGCTCTATCACCCTTCGAAGCACTCGGTGACCCATCTCGCCATCTCCGGTGACGGCCGCGGCATCATCACCGGTTGCGATGACGGGGGCTCGCGATCCTGGAAGGTCGGTCCGAGCCGGTCGTTTGACCCGGCACTCCCAAACCGGGACGAGGTCTGGATCACCACCTTCAGTCCGGACGGCCGGCTCGTTCTGACCGGAGGCGGCGAGCAACCGCTCCGAGTCTGGGAGACCCGCACCGGCCGACCCGTCGGGAAGCCGATGGAGCAACCTTATGTCAAATGCGCGGCCTTCAGCCCCGATGGCCGCTTCGCGGTAGTCGGGTCATACCCCGGCGTGGCGCGTCTCTGGGACGTTCAAACCGGGGCCTTGATTCTCGAGCGGCCGTCGGAGCCCGGGATTTTCGCCGCCGCCGCCCACGGCCCGACCGGGTTTATTCTCCTCTATCACCGGTCAGACGGAGAGGTGATCGTGATCGACCCCAAAGGGGAGGCCGTCTACCGCGGACTGCCGGCCGAGAAGCGAGACGTCCGGGTCGCCGCGCTGAGCGGCGACGGCTCGACCGCCGCCGTCGGAGGGTCCACGGGAGAAGTGCGGGTCTGGAACGTCCTGACCGGTCAGCGGATGACGGGCGGTCCGGGCCTCGGCTTTCAGGTGGAGGCGCTAAGTCTTTCTGACGACGGTCGCGTTGTCATGGCGGGGTACAAGGACGGCTCGGCTCGGGTCTGGGACATCCGCAACGGGACGTTGATCGGTCGCGTCCTGAACCACTCCGGGCGGATCCGTGCGGTGGCTCTCTCTCCCGGCGGCCGGCTCGCCGCGACGGGCGGATGCGACAGGACGATCCGGCTCTGGGAGACGGCGACAGGGTTACCCAACGGCCCGGGCTTTCCGACCGCGGGCGCGGTCATCGCGGTCGCCTTCAGCCCCGACGGCCGACTCATCCTTGCCGGGGACGGGGACAACGCGGCGAAATTCTGGGACATCGCCCCCGCGGCCGCCGAGGGAGAGGAACGCTTGGCCCTGCGCGCCTCGCTCATGGCAAACCTCGAGTTCGATAACTCGGGCAACCTCGGCCCCCTCACTCCCAAACGGTGGGACCATCTGCGCCTGGCCCTTCCGGATCAAATCGTCCGAGACGACGAGCCTACCCCCGGCAAAAAG
>JAYUFP010000742.1:0-3926 GCA_043738665.1 Isosphaeraceae bacterium | reverse complement strand
GAAAACCGGCGGGAAAACGCCGCATTCGCTCTTTCCGATCCGTCATCAGCCATCCGTCATCAGCCATTTCCTAGCCAATTCCTTTCCGGACAGACTCTGAGAGTAAGGAAGGCATTGCACTACATTCCGCGGAAATTTCGTAGGTGGGGCACCGCCCACCATCCGTTGCAAAAAGCAATGTGGGCGGTGCCCCACCGACAAGCGCGCCATCCCGGTGTTACAATAGCGTCCCAAATCGGTCGTCAACGTTTTTCGACCCCTCAAGGGCGAGGTTCATGAAGCCGGTTCGTGTTCTGGGGCGTTGGCTGGGGGCGTTGGCCTGGATCGCGGCGCTGTTGCCGGCGTTCGCCCTGATCCCGGCTTCGTTTCTCGACCGCGGCCCGATCGGTCCGATCCGATTCACGCTCTTCCCGGCGGCGCTCGCGGCCCTCGATCCCCACCTCTGGGAATGTGCGCGGAACAGCCTTCTGATGGCCGCCGCCGTCACGTTCGCGTCGCGGTTCATGGGCGTGACACTCGCTCGGATCGTTGCGCGGAATCGGTTCTGGGGACGGCCGTTGCTGGCCACCCTAGCCTGCGCGGGACTCGCCGTGCCGCCCGCGTTCGCCGCGCTCGGCCTTCGTGCATTTTTCCGATCGGACCCATTGTTGGATTGGGCCGGATGGTTCTGGGCCGCTCTCGTCTCCTCGGTACCGGTGGTCGCTTTGTCGGCGTCGTGGGGGCTGAGCCGGGTCGATTCCGTCGCCGAAGATGCGGCGAGGCTCGAAGGGGCGAGCCGTCGCAAAGTCTGGCGGCATTTCGTTTGGCCGAACGTGCGTCCGGGGGTTGCGAAGTCGTTAGCGGGCGTCTTCACGATGACCCTCATCGAGCCGGGTGCCCCGCTTGTGCTGGGACTTCGCCGCACCCTGGGTTTCCAGATCGTCGAAGCGGCAACAGACCCGTCACTGGGCCAGCTCAACCGCGCCGCGGTCCTGGCGCTGGGCGCGACGCTCATGGCGGGGCTTGTCCGGGTTTTGCTCGGTTGGTGGGGTGGACCCGAAGCCCCGGCGCTTTCGGAACGTAAGTCGGGTGGGGTCTCGCGCAACGAACGCACGGGACTGTTCGCCGGCATCGGTTTCTTTCTCATTTTATTCATGGCGAGTCTGCTGGTCTGCCTGCCTTTGGGGGGGCTGATCACCGCAACGGTTCCCTCGGCTGTCGAGCCCTGGCACTCCAAGGCGGGGGCCGCGTTCGCGACTTTCGGGTCGATGGTGCGTGATCCCCTCTCGCAGCGCTATCTCGAGAATTCCCTGGCCATGGCGCTCGGGGTATTGCTCGTCGGTGCGATTCTATCCTGGGCAATTGTCGCGTGGACCTCGGAGCGACCGGGGCATTCGGCGTCCCCGTCGGCCCGCCTTGAAGGCGTAGTCAGGCTCTTCCCGCCGCTCGCGATCGGTGTGGGGGCCTTGGTCCTACCCGGCATCGGCCGCATGAGTTGCGACACGCTGGATGCGGCGACGGGCCGTGTCGTCTTCGCCCCGTTGCTTCGCTCCGTGGTCGATGTTCTCGACTCCGACCGGACTCCGGGTATCGCCATGACTCTGGCGATCAGCTTGACGGCGTTGCCCTTGCTCTCTCGATCGGCCCTGGATCGACGCGCGGGGCTTCCGCCATCGCGGGTCGAGGCCGCACTGAACGTGGGTGCCGGTCCGCGTCAAGCTCGGCGGGGATTACGCAGGTCGATTATCGGTGTCGCACCGTCCGCCGCGTTCCTGGCTTTCGCAATGGCGTTCTCGAATGTGAGCCCGGCCCTGGTGTTCGCGACGACCTCGGCCACGCGGACTGCGGGTCCGGCGGTACTTACTCTCATCGACGAACCCGGATCGGGTTTTTCGCAGGCCGCGGCCCTCGCCGTGTTTTCGGTCGGGCTGAATCTGCTCGCCATGGCGATCGCCGCTCGAAAACGTTCGGGCGTCTCGCGGGTCCGGCTGGGAACTTGATCGAGTTCTCGCACACACTCAGTTGCGGGCCTCCGCGCCGGACGATAACCTTAGGAATTAACGACGAATGTCGGAGGTGGAATCCGGCCCGACCATTCATCATCGGGGAGCGAAGCGGGTGCGGGACGATTTGATCACACGATGGGCGGACCTGCTGGTCGATTATTGCCTCGGGGTCACGCCGGGGGAGACGATCCTGATCGGCTCTGAGCTGGAAGCCCGGCCGCTGGTGGAGGCGTGTTACAAGGCAATCGTCCTTCGTGGCGCTCACCCGCTCGTTCGGCTGGAACTTCCCGGATTGGCCGAGTTCTTTCTTCAGAACGCGACCGAGGATCAGCTCGGATTCGTCTTGCCGTCGAGCGTTTTCGAAGCGCAGTCGGTCGCCGCACGGATCCGGATCGCCGCTGACAGCGACACCAAAGCCATGAGCCGGGTCGATCCGAAACGACAGGCCGTGGTCGATCGCGCCCGCGACCCAGTTCGACGGGCGGCTCGCGACAAGCGATGGGTGCTCACTCAATACCCGACGGAGGCGTACGCCGGCGACGCCCGGATGAGCCTGGAGGACTACGAAAAATTCGTCGCCTCGGCCATGTTTCTTGACCAGGACGACCCCGCCGAATCCTGGATGAATCTCGGCCGAGATCAGGCCGGACTTGTCGAATACATGACGGGAGTGAAGATCGTCCGGATCGAGGCTGACCAGACCGATCTCACGCTTTCCATCGACGGGCGGACCTGGATCAATTCCGACGGCCGCCGAAACATGCCTTCCGGAGAGATCTTTACGGGTCCGGTTGAAGACTCGGCGCGTGGAAGGCTCCGGTGTGGATTCCCGGTCCGCCGCGACGGCAGGGAGCTCAAAGGAATCGCCCTGGAGTTTGCCGATGGCGTTGTGATAGCGGCGAAAGCGGCGGAAGGGGAGGAGTACCTTCTTTCGATGCTTGACCTCGACCCCGGCGCACGTCGGCTCGGCGAACTCGGGCTGGGCCTGAACCAGGGGATTCGCCGGTTCACCGGCAGCATCCTTTACGACGAGAAGATCGGCGGCACGATCCACCTCGCCGTCGGCCAGAGCTATCCGGAGACCGGGGGCACCAACGCCTCGGCGCTGCACTGGGATTTGATCATCGACACCCGCAAAGGCGGACGTCTGACGGCCGACGGCAAGGTGGTGATGGAAGACGGGGTCTGGCGGGTCGGTTGATAACCAAGGAGACCTACGATGACGCGAATCGGCGCGATCTGCGGAATTGTCCTCGCGGCCGGTCTGGCACTTGCCGGAACTCCCGCGCGCTCGCAAACGTCCGACGCGGCGCTGAAAGACCGCGTGAGCCAGCTACTGGAGAGGCTCGACTCACCCAAGGTCGAGACCGCCAAGGCGGCCGAGGACTCACTGATCAAGCTGGGCGCGAAGGCGCTCCCGCTCCTTCCCGAGCTTGAGAAGGTGACCGACGTCAAGCGAAAAGAGAAACTCACCCGCATCCGGGCCGCGCTGAACGAAGCGGCGGAGCAATTGAACCTGGGGGCGACGAAGATCACCCTCAAAGCCAAGGGAATGCGACTTTCCGAAGTCATCCAGACCCTTCAATCGAAGTCGGGCAACACCATCACCGACCTCCGCGAAGGGGAGGGGGCGGAGACCACGAATCCCTCGCTCGACATCGACATCGAAGACAAGCCGTTCCTCGAAGCCCTCGACATCGTCTGCAAGCAAGCCGAGATCACGCCCAACTTCTTCACGGGAGACGGCTCGATCGGCCTGATGGCCGGTAAGCCCGCCGAGAAAGCGGTCGTGGTCTATAACGGCCCATTCCGCATCGCCTTCAAACAGATTGCCGCGGTCCGCGACCTCCAGTCGGGTACGTCGTCGGCAAACGCCCAGTTCGAGGTGGCGTGGGAGCCCCGTCTCAGGCCGATGCTCATGAAATTGAAGGCCGACGAGAT
>JAYUFP010000741.1:0-11741 GCA_043738665.1 Isosphaeraceae bacterium | reverse complement strand
GTCTCGGTCGATGGTTTGACGACAGACCTAGGCACGCTGAAAGATAACGCGAGAATCGTTCTTCCTATTAAACTGAGCCGGGGGCTTTCGGTAAAAATTCAAAGGACCGAGATCCCTCCGGATGAGTGGGAACGTATTATCCAACTCGCGAAGAATGAACGAAGAGATGTACAGATAGGAATGGACTTTCACGGTTGTCTGACGATCGAGGGCTGGGAACTGCTCCCTTGGCGATAACCATCGAAACACAACGTAGGGTGCGTCGAGTCTTTGAGGCCCGCCATACGGTTTCCACGAGGCTTCAGCACGGGACCAGGCAGAATGCCCAACCGGCGTCGCTTTCTTGTCGCGGGAGTCACTTGCTTCTTCACGGTTGTGACACATGAGCGTCGTCCAATTCCGACCTCAAGAAACGGCCGCGACAGACTCATCGCGATTCGAGGAATGGAGGGCGAGCCGGATTCGATAGTAGGATCGGAGGACATCAATGAACGGCGAAAGAATGACCTGGAAGCCTTGAGGCCTCTTTGGAGAATCGAAATCGTCCCGAACTCGGAAGGCTCGGCCGACTCCGCCGTACTGAAAATTTCCAGACACGGAGTGAACCGAAGTGTTTCGACCAAACGAAGCCGATGTCAATCTGTGACGGCATCGAGCTCCCGGCAATGCAGGCTTTTTTCCCGAAACGAAGCCGATGTTAATCGTGACGGCATCCGTGTTCCTCGATGGACCCGAGCGACTTCCCGACACGAAGCCGATGTTAATCTGTGACGGCAACCGTGTTCCCCGATGTACCCGAGCGATTTCTCGAAACGAAGCCGATGTTAATCTGTGACGGCAACCGTGTTCCCCGAATGGATCGAGGCGTTCGCGCCGAACGAAGCCATTCGCAAAATGCCCGATTGACCAAGACCTTGTTATTCATGACGGCGAGCCTTTGATGAACTCCCCTGCCGTTACCGCCGATGACTTCCTCAAGATCGGCCCCAAGATCCGTGTGATGCCGATCGTCCACGGTTCGGGCGATTTCGCGATCCGGGTTCGGGAGGAATTGCTGGCCAGACCTTATGATTGCGTCGCGGTTCCTCTGCCTCCGTCGTTTCAGGACGACGTCGAGGCGGCCGTGGAGCGGCTGCCCGCCGTCTCGGTGGTCGTCCAGCGGGACGCCGATTCCGAGGGCTTCAGCTATGTCCCAATCGACCCCTGCCAGGGGGTTATCGCGGCGATCCGGATGGCGATCGGCGACCGGATCGCTCGCGAATTCATCGACATGGAGACCCCTCGGTTCGAACCCCACTCGGCCGTGTATCCGGACCCCTACGCGCTCAAGTCGGTCAGCCCTGAAGGGTACGCCGCGGCGGTTTTGCCCACGATCCCGCCGCCACGCTCTGAACAACACGGCAACCGAATCGTCGCGATGGCGTCGCGGCTCCGAGAAATCGAATCGAAATACAGCCTGATCCTCTTCGTCTGCTCGCTCCCCGACTGGCCGTGGGTCCGTGATGCTTATATGCGGCAACTTGAACCCGTCGAGGTCGAGCCGTTCTTCGCACCGGTGGAAACCTTTCCGGTCGATCCCAAGACTTTAATCTTCATTCTGGGGGAACTTCCCTTCTTAACTGGGCTCTACGAGCGTGGGCGTCGCGAATTGACTCCGGACGACAACCTCTCGGTGGATGGCGTCAAGGAACTCGTCCTCGCCGCGCGCGACCGGCTCAAGAAGACGCTGCCTCGCGTCGCCAAGCGGATCACGCCGCAACTCTTGTCGGTTTATTTCCGCTACGCGCGGAACTTGACGTTGATGGAGTGCCGTCTCACTCCCGACTTTTATACACTCGTCATGGCCGCGAAGCAGACCGCGGGGGACGACTTCGCGCTCGCGATCGCCGAAACGGCACACGAGTACCCGTACGCCGACCACGGAGTGACGCCCGACGAACCGCAGGTCCGCGTCGGGATCGACATGGCCGACGTGCCGATCTGGGGTGTCGGGCCGATGGTCAGCCGGCTCGAAGGGCAGTCGATCTCCTGGCGCTCGCTCGAACTCAAGCCCAATCCCCGGGAGAAGGACCGCAAGCTCTGGAAACAGCGCTGGGATCCCTACGGGATGTGCTCCTGGCCCCCCGAGGACGACCGCATCGAAAGCTTTCAGCGCCACGTCCGCGATCAAGCCAAGGCGATCCTCGGTGCCGACCTTGCGCGCTCGGAGAAATTCACGACGAGCGTCATGGACGGCATCGACATCCGAGAAACCCTTCGGAACTGGCACACCGGCGACCTCTACGTCAAGGTCCAGCCGCCGAGCCGGGGCTCGATCGAGGCGGTGGTCTTCCTCTTCGATTCCCCGGCCGACCCCAAGGTCTACTCCAACCGGGCCACCTGGTACGCAGAGCATTCCGAGGAGTCGACGCTCGCCTTTTACGCAACGAACCACCTGGAAAACATGGTCGGACCCGGGGTCGCCCAGGCGGAATACGGCGGAGCGATGTTCCTGTTCCCGCCCCGGTCGATCCCCGACATCTGGACCGACCCCCGGCTCGACTTTGCCGACACCCTCGAAGAACGACTCCTCGCCGGGGCGTTCGCGCATTCCAAAGAGAGGCACGTCGCGGTCGTGAGTGCGCGGCCCCCCTCGGCGAGTTGGCGGCGGCTGGCCCGCAAGTTCGGTCGCAAGATCGTCCATCTGCCCTTGAAACGCTTCAGCGCCCCGCTCGTCGAACGGTTGCGGCGGTTCCACGTCCTGAACGGGAAGATCGTCCGGTCGTATGCCCAAGATTTCATCCGCGACAATTGAACTGACTTGATTTCATCACCTTGGGTCGGCCCGCGAGAGGAACGCATGGAACATCCTGACGTCCCCCATCTGCTCGGACTGCTTTTCGTGATGATGGGGACGGCGAAGCTCTTCGGCCATTGCGCTCAATGTCTGGGGCAGCCTTCGGTCCTGGGAGAACTCCTCGCGGGCGTGCTCGTCGGAACCTCAGTGCTCGGCCTCGTCGACCCCTCGGCACCCGTGCTTCACGCCTTGGGCGAACTCGGCGTCTTGATCCTGCTCTTCTCGATCGGACTTGAGACCGACCTGAAATCGTTGCTGAAGGTCGGGCCTGCGTCGGTGGCCGTCGCGCTGTCGGGTGTCGTGCTTCCCTTCGCGATGGGCTACGGTACGGGGCTGGCTCTGGGGCTCTCAAACGTCGCGGCGATCGTGGTCGGGGCGACGTTGACGGCCACCAGCGTCGGAATCACCGCTCGGGTTCTTTCAGACCTCGGCCGCCTCAAGACTCCCGAAGGCCAGGTAATCCTCGGCGCGGCGATTCTCGACGACGTCATCGGCCTGGTCATCCTTTCGGTCGTCGCCGGAATGACGGGCGGGCAGAGCGTCTCGTTGGCGATGATCGCCAAGACCACGGGAATCGCCTTCGGCTTCCTCGTCGCGACGGTGATCGTCGGCCGTTTCGTGATCACCCCGATCGCGCACTTGAGCCGGAAAATCGACCTGCCGGGAACGCCGACGATCCTCGCCCTGATGCTCGCGTTCGGACTCGGCTGGCTGGCCGACCGCGTCGGCTCCGCGCCGATCCTGGGGGCGTTCGCCGCGGGGATTCTCATCGTCGGAACCCCCCGATTTCACGATATCGAAGTCGGCGTGACCCGACTCGGACACTTCTTCGTCCCCCTATTCTTCGTCACGGTCGGGGCCGCGGTGGACGTGACCGTGCTCAACCCGCTCGACCCGGTGAACCATCGCACGCTTGTCATCGCGGTCTTGTTGTCTGTGGTGGCGGTCGCCGGAAAGTTCCTCTCCGGTTATGCCCCGTTTTGGTTCGATGGGAACAAGAGTGTGATCGGGGCGGGGATGATTCCTCGAGGGGAGGTCGGCTTGATCTTCGCGGCGATGGGAAAGGGTGCGGGAATTCTCGACGAAGGGATGTTCGCCGCGGTGACGGTGGTCGTGATGGTGACCACCTTCATTGCCCCGCCCTTGTTGAAGTTCCTCGCGCCTCCACGCGCGGAGGCCCATCCGGAGAAAGACCACGAGGGGATCGAAGACCTGGCGACCGAGGGCTGAGTCCGTGTTGGAGATCCGACCTTGCTGACAGTCGCCCTTCTGTCGTTCGCGCTCGCCGTCCTCGCGGTGGGTTTTCATGTCGTGTGCCTGAGGAGGCTGGCGGGCTTGCTCTCGTATCGCCGGCGTTGGCCGATCCTGGGACCTGCGTTGATCCTTTTGGCGGCGATCCTCGCCCATTTGTCGGAAATCGGCGTCTTCGGCCCGGCCTTCGCCGTGCTTTGCAATGTCGGGAGATTACAAAAACGTCGAGGGAGAGGTCGAGTTCGGCTCGCTCAACGACTTCTTTCTGTCTGCCGAAACCTACACGGCGCTCGGTTATTCGGGGAATACCCCCACTGGCCCACTCCGACTCTTCGCGGCCTCCGAGGCGTTGACCGACCTCGTCGTGATCGCATGGACGGCTTCACTCGGTTACGCGGCCATGCAAACCTGCTGGGACTCGCCGACCAAGTCCAATCGCTAACCCGCAGTGACGCGGTGAAAGGCGTATTACATCGGAGTGTCGTGGAGTCCGCGACACCGTTCTGAAAATCGCCGCAAGAATGTTGGGGTCGGTCAAGTCTTCGAGTCCCGCGAAGATTCGATAATCGCGGTGCTTGAATTCCATCCTAATCTAGCCGATCAGACCCGCAGAAAGAGTCGTCTGCGCTCCATCCATAAGAGGATGAGCCAGAGGACGAAGAGGACGCACCCACCCTGCATGAGTGGTTCGTAGCCGGACGCCGATTCCGCGAGATCGACGTGGAACCACGACTTCAAGCCTGCCGACACCGGCTCCAGCACGAGCCAGCCGTGAATCTTGAAACTGCTGATGATAAAGGACTCGATGAGGTGGGCAAGCACGTACGCCGCGATCGAGTTCATTCCGATCACGACAAGTGGAAACGCGAGGAAACGCGGCCCGATCAGGTCGACGGCGGCGAACCACGCCGCCAGCATGAGGAAGCACCAGCCTCCGCTGTACAAAACCCAGCTCGGGGTCCAGATTCGCTTCACCACGGGACAGATCCCCAGATACCCGAGCACCCATCCGGAGGCCAGTCCGATCAGCCCGGCGACGAGGAACCAGCCCACTTTCGCCCAGTCGTTTCGTTCCGAACGGAGCACACCCCCGGCGATCAAGCCCAGAATCATCGTCCCGAGCGTCGGGATGAAGCTGAGCGTGACATATCCACCCCCGTTAAAGGGGATTGAGCTCGAGGATCGGAAAAGGCTCAGAAACCTGGCGTCGAACGCGGAGGCCATGTTGGCGTTTTTGTTCCAGTGGGCCGCGAAACCGTGAGCGAGCTCAGGCCAATCGTTCGGGACGCCCACTTTCGTGTAGTCAAAATCGGGGCGTGGCGAGTAGAGCGCGAACGCTAGCCAGTACCCGACCACGATCGTGCCGAATGCGATCCACTGGTCGCGCGTCGGCCGCAATCCCATCAGGAAGAGGATCGGGTATCCCAGGCCGATCTGACTGAGGGTGTCCTCGAACGTGACGTTCGTCGTCGGCTTTCCGACGGAGCGGAGGAAGATCCCCAGAAGCACGAGGATCGCGCCCCTCCAGAAGGCGTGCGCACTCATCCGCAACGTCGATTCGCCTCTCGCCCGCCTCGACGCGATCGAGAACGGGAGTGCCACGCCGACCAGGAACGAGAACGACGGCTGAATCATGTCGTGCAACGTGCAGCCGGCCCAAGCCACATGCTCCTGGTGGTGGGCCAGGAACTTCCACACATTGCTATCGGGATGCGCTTTCGCCACCGCATTCAGGCGGAGAACTTCCGCCATCATCAGGAACATCACGAATCCACGGTAGGCGTCGAGGGAAGTCAGCCGGGTCGGCGCGGGAGTGGTTTCATCGGAATCAGTCATGGCGTTCCATGGCGAAAGGGTGAAAACGGCGAGCTTGGCGACGTCGAGCCATCTTACGGGACTTCCCACCCGACCGCACGGGGGCTGTGTTTCGAGGTTCGGCCAGGTCCGTAAACTCACTTCCGAGAGACAAACGGATTCCCTTCGATCAGGAAGCGGAGCGGCTTCCCGGCCCATTCCCCCGCGTAATCGACGCCGATCCTGGGCCTCGCGGCGACCCGAAACGATTCCTGATCCGGAGGGGGCGTGAAAACAAGTCCTCCGCGGACGAGGTCCGACCCGTTCAACCGGCGGTCGATCCCCATGGCACGACAGAGTAATCCGGGCCCCAGGGTGTTCCCTTCAAGGTTCGCCACCGGCTCCAACGCGCGGATCAAGACGGCCGAGGCGTGGCCTTCCGCCCCGGTGACGGCGTTCAGGCAATTGTGCATTCCGTAGATCAGGTAAACATAGGCGAACCCAGGCGGACCGAACATGACTTCGGTCCGCGGCGTCCGCCCCTTCGAGGAGTGCGCGGCCAGGTCGTGAGGCCCGAGATAGGCCTCGGTCTCGACGACGCGGCCGACATGGGCGAGTCCATCGACGCGGTGAATCAAGTAGGCGCCGAGGAGCGCTCGCGCGACCGTTTCGGCGTCGCGGTCGTAAAAATCGCGAGTGAATGGATCGGCGTATACACCCATTCCCAAATTGTGACGCGTTACCCGGATATTTTCCAGCCGCGCCAGCCGACCTGTACCTCGGTGGCTTTTCATGAGAAATACAAGGCTTGCGTCGGGGCGTCGGGAAACCCGGCAATGGATCATCCCACAATTACGGGTGTCACGCGGCGGGGGATGGGGCGTAATGCAGATGTACCGGCGAGCTGATCATCTTCTTCATCCATAAGACAGACGCCACGGCCGCCCGGACTCTTCCCGCCCCGCCGAACTTTCACGGTGGGTCCAACCGCTCGGCAATCGCCGGGCTTCATCCCACGGACCACCGACGGGTTTCCCGACGGCCAGGCCCGGAGCGAGTCGGTCCTCCCTCGGCGGCAGGACCGGTCGGCACCACTGCCGCCCGGGGGGACCGAATATATTATCTTAATACGAATACGTTTTCCGGTTTTATCAGGGGGCCACGAAGCCGCACCCCCATTCGCGCCGACCACGCCGGAATCACCGCCGGGGTCCGAAGCCGCAACCCGGCGGTTAACCCCGCCCACCGTTGATCGCCGTCGATCCGCGGTGGGCATTTCGTATCTTTATATTCTTCTCGATTCTCCCACTCCCCGGGATTTTCCGACTTGCCGCCGGGACCCGAAGCCGTACCCCGGCGGCTTCCGCCCGTCAGCGTCCGATGTCGTACGTTGGCGGGCACACTCCCTCATTTCCAGGACGTAAACCCGCGCCCCGCGTCCCGCGGTTCCGCGCGTCTGCTCCCGGATATGCCGGCCGCCGGAATCAAGAGTTGGAGTTTCCGAGGGGCGACACCGATAGACGCGATCGACCCGCTGTTGAATTCGAGCTGATCCTCCTCGACCCCGTCAGAGAAGATCACGCCATTCCGCGGCATCTGGGAGACGATTTCGAGTGGACTGCGGGCGTCGATCGATCCGTGAACGAGCGTCGCGCTCGAAACCTTGCTCACGAACGGCTCTCGCACCGAAAAGATCAGCCTGTCGGCCTCGCGGTCGAATCGATAGGCGTTTCGTAAGCTTTCCGCCCCTTTCCAGTCCGAGTTACTCTCGACGATCGAGGCCGCTCCCGTGATCACCGAACGATACCAGCCCGTCGAACCTGCGCCCGTCGAGACAATGATCCCGCTCGACGACTGGTGTTCTTCGAGGTCGCCCTGGCGGAGAATGTAACGAGCGGAGGTGTGTGTCTTCTGGCCGATGAACAGGTCGTTCACGGCGTCAAGCGTCTGGCCGTCATTCAAGGTGGCCTGCGCCATCGTGACCTTGGAAACCGATAGACCCTGGCACAACGCCATCACAATCAAATCGGCGGCCTCTTGGACGGGGAACGGAACGAGGACGCCATCGACGCGCGAGGCGTCAGGGTTGAGTGCCAGCAAGGGCTGGCCGTCGAGATACTTGGCCGTGTTGACGACCAAGCCGTCAGGCCCCAGAGTGACGACAAGGTCGCGTCGGCCGAACGTGAAATTGGGCAAGAATCGGCGGTCGACCCATTGATTTCGGACGGAGGTCGGCAGCGCAACGCGAAGTTGTTCGGCCGCGGAATGGTAGACGGCATCGGCGGCTTCGTACTCATCGAACGAAGCCCCCATGTGTTCGACGTAGAACCTCGCCTGCTCGCGAGAGTTCATCCGCTCGATGAGTTCCTCGAGCGCGGTCATCCGCGTGACCACGACGATCTTGTCGATGACGGTCTTGATCACGGCCGTAATCTCCGGGAAGTCTCGATCAAGCCCCCGACGATCCGTCGCGCCCGTTCAGGATCGACGCGAGGACTTCAGAGGTGATCGTCAGATTCCCGACCCGCTCGGCATTCTGACCCAGCTCGTGCATCGCAAGGGCCAGAAGGGAGCGCGGCGGCATGTCTTTGTAAACCGCGAGCTGGCGCTCGTTGGCTCTGGCCTGGAACTCGGCCTCTTTTTCGAGGGCCTTGCCCCGGTTCTCCGCTTCCGTAAGGTCGTTCGCACCCTTCAACGTGATGAGTCGTTGCCGCTGCTCTTCGAGGGTGATGTCGGTGTTCAGCTCGTTTTCCTTGATCTTCCGCTCTTCCTCGACGGCCGCGGCGCGCCTGGCGTAGATCGCCTCGTCCGCCTTGCGAAGAAGGGTTTCCCGGTACTCGGCTTCGAGCGCCTTGGCCACTTCAGGCGTGGGCTTCGCGGCGATGAAATAGACGCTCAAAAGCTCGACGCCGAGCGATTCCAGCAATGCCCCTTCCTTCACGCGGCGCTGGACGGTCGCGGCGATTCCTTCGTAACGGCTGAGGACCTCTTCCATCGTCAGCTTCTGGAGTTCGCCGCGGGTCTCCATCTGCACGATGTTGGTGATCCGTTGCGAGAGCCGTTCGGGATCGTTCGAAGTGTATTTGTGCGTTTTCGGTTCGATCGTGAAGTTCAAAAGCGCAGCGGCCTGCTTGGGGCTGAAGATCCGGTAGGTGAACTGCCCCTGAATCGTGACCGACTGGAAGTTGTTGGTCACCTCGTTGAAAACGAAGCCGGCGTCGGTGCTGCTCGTGGGCACCGAGACGATTTGCGTGCTGTGCTTGAAGTAAAAGAAAGCCAGCCCCGGGCCTTCCTTCCGGAGTTTTCCGGCCCCGTATTTCAAGATGTGTTCGGTGGGCTGGCCCTTGAAGTACGCAATGTTCAGCATGGGAAATCGGCTCCTGATGCCGTTCGGACGTCAATCGTCTTAGGCTCTTCCGGTGTTCCGGGCGTTAGACCTCAGTCATGACCGATGACCGATGACCGATGACCGATGACCGATGACCGATTGAGCTGGTTTTATTGGCCGTTGGACATCGGCAATCGATCATTTTCGGTTGAGATCCCCCGACCAACCGGAATACCGGAAAGTCCCTGTCTCATACACTTTCTACCCCTCGCACATGACATCCGAGGAGTAGTTCAACGGAATTGATCACTACGACTCAACCCGCGTGCCGGAAGGGGTCCCCGGTCCCCGGGTCGTGAATCGGAACAATTGCATGAGGATGAATGCGACAAGCACAGGCGGGATCAGGTACGCGAGGTAGATCGTCCAGCCCGCGCCCAGCACCGGGCCGGCGAGCGCCAGGGGCAGGACGAAGAGGATCGACATCAGGACGAGGCAGCCGACCGAGGTCATCACGCTCTTGAACGTGCCTTGTTCACTGATCTCCTCGTAATGAAGCTCGACGGTGCGCCCCCGCCGAAGGCTCCGCGAAACCGCTTCGGAAATCTCCATCGCGCGGGTGCCGTCGACAAGGTCCGGATGAACGGTTCGGCCGGCGACCGCCTCGGCGAGGACCGAGAGGAGCGCCGTTCGCGCATCCCACGACTCGAATTCTCGAACCGTTTCTTTGCGATCACTCTCAAGAAACACCAGGCGAGCCGGTCCTGTCGGATCGTCCCCGAATTCCAGGCTGGCGGACCCGTTCGTTCCGGTCACGCTCAGGCATGACCCCGCCACAGCGGCGAGATTGAGGCGGACCTCCGCACGACGCGAATTCGAAACGCGGAGCTGAACGACCAACTCCGAATCGGGATGCTCGCCGGGGGGGTCGCCGCTCGCGTTCGCGGCGTCGATCTCGCCCGCGATCGCGCGGACGAGGTCGATCCCGCGCGCAAATCCGTCGCGGACGAGGTCTCCTTCAGACGCGGCGAACTTCACCTCGTATTTTAGACTCTTGATCTCGCCGAGGAATCCCGAGGAGAATCCTTCGCGAAGTGCCGCCACGGCGGGGTGGAGTCGCGCCGTGAGGTCAGGGACGAGCACTGCGCCCGTTTCGGCACGGCTCATGGCGACGAGGTAATACGCCTCGGAGTCCGGTCCGGGAGGGTGCAGGCAGATCGCCGGGATGCCTTCGGCGGCGACCCTTCGCAAGGCCTCGGCACGAAACTCAGGAGGCCCGCCGACGAGTACCGCCTCGACCCCGGATTTTCCCAGTGCGTCGTCGAGGTCTCCGGCGTTCGGAACGGTCGCGGCGGGCGAATCAAGGAAGCCGGGGTAAGCCGCGACCACATGATGTCTGGTGGAGTTCGCGATCGCTTCCGCCCAGGCTAATTCCTCGGGCCCCTCGCCCAATATCAGGAAATTCATCGTGTTGCGGTCTTGGAGGGTGAACGGCGGTGAACGGTTTGGGAACGGTCACCATGATATCCGGCGATCGAACACTCGGATACCCGGAGAGAGCGAGGCTCGTTCGTCGCCGTCTCATCGCCATTGACCGCCGTGAAGACCGGGGGCGATAATCACGTCTCGTGCGGAAATGATGTTCCCCAACGAGTGA
Organism: Isosphaeraceae bacterium; assembly: GCA_043738665.1. Classification (GTDB taxonomy): domain Bacteria; phylum Planctomycetota; class Planctomycetia; order Isosphaerales; family Isosphaeraceae; genus JAYUFP01. Next base: position 875 of record JAYUFP010000741.1, on the reverse strand, counting down.
CGGTCACGACCCGTCAGCGACTCGGCGGGTGAGACCGGAGAGGGTAACGGCTCGGTGATCACGCTCGACGAGTTCACGGCCGTCCCCGAAGCGATGCGGGGGGGGTTCATCGCGGTCGGAAACTTCGACGGCGTTCACCTCGGCCACTCACGGTTAATCGGCCGGCTCCGGGCCAACGCGGACCGGCTCGGCGCCCCGGCCCTGGCCCTCACCTTCGACCCCCATCCCGTCGCCCTCCTCCGACCGCTACAGGCTCCAGCGCCGCTCGTCTGGACCGAACGCAAGGTCGCGTTGTTGCATGAGGTCGGGGCGACTTCCGTCGGCGTCTTCCAGACTGGCCCATGGCTCCTGGGCCTCACGGCCAGGGAATTCTTTGACAGCGTGATTCTTGGAAGTTTTGGCGCGAAGGGGATGGTGGAAGGGCCGAATTTCGCGTTCGGACGGGACCGCGGGGGCGACGCGAAACTCCTCGGCGAGTGGTGCAAAGGTGCCGGAATCGACTTTGAGGTCGTCACTCCTACTTCGGTCGACGGCGTCCTCGTCTCTTCTTCGCGAATCCGCCGCGCACTGAGCGAAGGACTGGTCGAAGAGGCCGCGGGACTGCTGGGACGTCCCTATCACATTCGAGGCGTAGTGACCCACGGCGCCGCACGGGGAGCCGGGCTCGGTTTCCCGACCGCGAACCTCGACGACATCGACACCCTGATCCCCGCCGACGGCGTCTACGCCGCGCTGGCCTCAGCCAAGGGCGACGGCCGCATCTATCCGACTGCCACGCACATCGGCCCGAACGTCACCTTCGGGGAACAGGTCCGGAAGGTCGAATCTCATTTCCTCGACTTTAACGGCAAACTGTACGGCAATACGGTCGAACT
>JAYUFP010000740.1:0-3933 GCA_043738665.1 Isosphaeraceae bacterium | reverse complement strand
AGACGACCTGGTCGGTCCACGAGTAGAGTGGTGTATGGCAAGACATGGCCAAACCCTCCGTGACCAAGAGTCGAGCTACCTCCTGTTCTACGATGGTGCCTATGTCTTGCCAACTATATGCCTCGTCTCACTTTGTAAAAACCCCTCCCTCTGAGCTCAGAGCCGGGGAGAGGGCGATCGTCGGATGATTTCGCGTCGGCATTTGAGATCTCCCGCGTCGATCTCCCTCGGGCCTGAAGCGCGTGGAATGACTCAAAGCAGAGCGCGGAATGTACAGATTCGCAATCTCCTTTGACCAAGGACCCCGTTCCCATGGAAACCCCTCGGATCGCGCGGATTCTTGACGAGATGGGTACGCTCCTGGAAGTCCGGGGCGAGAACCCGTTCCGCTGCCGGGTCTATCACAACGCCTCGCAGGCGCTTAAGGGATTGCCCTCGGACTTATCGGCGATGATTCAGGAGGGGAGTCTCGGAGAGATCCCAGGGATCGGTGAGACGATGCTCAAGAAGATCGTCGAACTCGCCACCACCGGGCGGCTGGAATCGTTCGAGGAGCTGACCCGAACGACACCCTCGGGCCTCGTCGCGCTCTTGCGGGTTCCCGGGCTCGGTCCCAAGAAGATCAAGGTGCTTTATGACGAGTTGAAAATCGAAAGCCTCGCCGACCTCCGCGCCGCCGGGGAAGCCGGCAAGATCGCGGGTATGAAGGGGTTCGGCGATAAGACCCAGGCCAAGATCCTTGAGGGGATCACGTTCATCGAGTCCGCCGGCGACCGGATCTTGCAGGACCGTGCGCGGCGATTGGTCGCGCCCATCATCGCGGCGGTTCGCGCGCATCCGAACGTCATCCGTGCCGAGGTCTGCGGCAGCCTCAGGCGTCGCGGCGAAACGATCGGCGACCTCGACGTCCTCTTCAGCGCGAAGGATCCATCGCCGGTTCTCGACCAGTTCGTGACCTTGCCCGAAGTCGCCTCCGTCCTCGCGCACGGACCAACCAAGGCGAGCGTCCGCCTGCTCGATGGCGTTCAGTGCGATCTTCGAGGCGTCGAGGATTCACAATTCGCCTTCGCGCTCCACTATTTCACGGGGTCGAAGGCCCACAACATCGCCGTGCGTCGGCGCGCCCAGGCGCAAGACGCCTCGCTCAACGAGTACGGTCTCGTCGGCCCGGACGGCCCGATCCCTTGCAAGACCGAAGCCGAGCTTTTCGCCGCTCTGGGACTCGCCGAGATCCCCCCCGAGCTTCGCGAGGACGCCGGTGAGATCGAGGCTGCCGAGCGCGGCAAGTTGCCCGAACTTTTGACCCTCGACGACCTGACGGGCACGTTTCACTGCCATACCGACTGGAGTGACGGCGGCGCGACCCTCGAAGAAATGGCCGAGGCGGCACGCGCCTCGGGCTTGAAGTATCTGGGGATCGCCGACCACTCGAGGTCCGCGGGATACGCCGGCGGCCTCAGCATCGACCGCGTTCGAAAGCAATGGGAAGCCATTGATGCCCTCAACGCGAACTTCGGCGGCGAGTTCCACCTGTTCAAAGGGACGGAATGCGACATCCTCGTGGACGGATCGCTCGATTATCCTGATGATTTACTCGAAGGCTTTGATTACGTCGTCGCGAGTGTCCATTCGTCATTCGGCTTGCCTCGCGATGAAATGACCCGGCGGATCGTGCGTGCGGTTTCTCATCCGAAAGTCACCATGTTGGGACACCCGACGGGGAGGTTGCTTCTCTCCCGCGACGCGTACGCGGTCGACCTCGACGCCGTCATCGCCGCGGCCGCGAAGTCGGGGACCATGATTGAGATCAACGCCAACCCGCACCGGCTCGACCTCGACTCAATCCATTGCCGCAAAGCCAAGGAGGCCGGGGTGATGATCGTGATCAATCCCGACGCCCACTCGGTCGGCGGATTCGCCGACCTCGATTACGGGATCGGCGTGGCGCGCCGGGGCCGGCTCGGTCCGAAAGACATATTCAACACGCGAAGCCCCAAGGAAATCACGGCGGCCCTCGAAAAACTCCGTTCAAGAAACACCCTTTGAAACCGAGGTATCAGGAGGTTTAGAAACCCCAATCACTCCCGGTCCGGTGAGGCCACCCTTGCGGGGGGGGCCGACCGTTCTATAATTTTGAAGGAACGATGGATGTTTGGATCGTCCGGAGACGGAGGAATCCGGGAGAAATCACGGAAAGGCCCGACGAGGGGCCTGCGCCCAGGAGGAGAGCCCGATGCTTTGTGCCTGGCGGGTCAAGCCGCCCGGCGACGTACGATCCGCCCGCCCGACCCATCCGGGCCGAGACTTCCGTGGCCGCAATCATCTTATCTCATCCCCGACAGGACACGGTCATGGCCACTCCCAAGTCGCTGCGTCCGAAGAAGAAGTACTTCACCGTGCAAGAGGCGAACAAGGCCTTGCCCCTGGTGAAGGCGATCGTCTCGGATATCGTCCGCCAGAACCGCACGGTGACTGAGCTCCAGCAACGGCTTTCCGCCGTCGTGAGCGAACACCGTCGGCCGTCAAGCGACCCGTACACCGAGGAACTTGCCCACAGCCAGGCCGAGCTCGAATCCGAGCAGACCAAGCTCGAAGGCTACATCGACGAACTGACCAAGCTCGGAGTCGAACTCAAAGGCGACGACGGGCTTTGTGACTTTTACAGCGTCATGGACGGCCGAGAGGTTTACCTCTGCTGGAGGCTGGGCGAGCCCGAAGTCTCTCACTGGCACGAACTTAGCGCCGGGATCGCCGGCCGCCAGCCCTTGGGAACGCTCGCCGGCCCTCGCGGCGGACAGCGGATCCGCTGACCCATCGTCGTCCGGATCGTCCACCAACCGATCGAAACGCGGACCGTTGCGCCCCGGCGGGACGGTCCGCCTCTCGTTTTGTGGGGTTCTCTTTTCCACGCCCTCGCTTGTTTCCGAGTTTTTTAGGGATGAGGCGGTTTCATGCGGGTTGTGACGCTCGACGGGCCGGCGGGGTCGGGAAAAAGCACCGTGGCGAGTCGCCTTGCCGAAGCGCTCGGCTGGCGGATGCTCGACACCGGGGCGATGTACCGCGCCGTCACGCTCGCCGCACTCCGCGAAGGCGTGGACCTGGACGATGACGTTGCCGTCTCCGCCATCGCCGCGGCGGTTACCGTCAAGATGCCGCCGGGTCGAGTCTTGCTCGACGACGAAGATGTAACGCTTGCGATCCGAACCGCCGAGGTTTCGCGCGCCACCAGTGCCGTGGCCGATCGGCCGGGCGTTCGCCGCCGCCTGGTCGAGCTCCAACGCGAATTCGCGAGGGAAAACGAAGTCGTGACCGAAGGCCGCGACCAGGGGACGATCGTCTTTCCCGACGCCCTCCGGAAATTCTTCCTCACGGCGAGCCTCGATGAACGCGCCCGTCGCCGCCTCGCCGAGTTCCTCGCAAGAGGCGACGAAACCACGCTTGAGGCCGTTCGAGACGACGTGAAGGCCCGCGACGACCGAGACGCGGCCCGAGCGATCGCCCCCATGAAACCCGCCGAAGACGCCCTCGTCATCGACACGACGGGCTTGAGCCTGGATGACGTGCTCGCCACGATCGTCGTCGAAATCCGCAAGGCGCTGGTGAACGCTCCGCAAGGAGAGGCGTTGTGACCCGCGCCTCGCGACGAAGAGAGGCTGAGGGAGGCGAGGAATCGGCCAAAGTCGCCACACCGAAGCACGACCGCTCCTTGTTGAGCCGACTCTGGTATGACCTGGTCCGACAACTCGCCTTCGTGGCGTTCACCATCGGCGGAGGCCTGCGTGCCGGCGGCCGGAACAACATCCCGATGTCGGGCGGATGTTTGCTGGTCTCAAACCACTTCAGCTATCTCGACGTCTTCGCCCTCGGAATCCCTGCGAAACGTCCGTTGAATTACGTCGCGAGATCGACCCTGTTCTTTCCCCCGCTCGGAGC
>JAYUFP010000739.1:0-11768 GCA_043738665.1 Isosphaeraceae bacterium | reverse complement strand
CGGGGATGTTCAGGCCGTGACAGGGGCGGAGGTAGCCGCGGTGTCCGAAAACCAGGGCGGCCGGAATCACTCCCGAGGTGAGAAGCGTTCGGGGGCCGTAAAGGTCGTCGAGGATGCGGTCGAGCAACCGGGCGCGCTGGGCGAGACCCGCTTCGAGGCGCGCGGCGTCGTCGGCCGAGATCAAAAGCGGGATCGGGTCGAGTTCCCAGGGGCGTTCGAGGCCCCGCGGGTCGCCGTAAACGTTGTAAGTGACACCGTTTTCGCGGATCAGATGCTGGGCTTCGTCCCACCGCCTGCGGAGTTCGGGCAGGCCGATCACATCCATCTGGGCGAAGAACGACCGCCAGTGCGGGCGGAGCGAGCCGTCGGCGGCGTGAGTCTCGTCGAACGCGAGGGGGTGTGGCCGGCGGGCGCAGGTGGATCCGTCCGAGGCATCGACGTCGGTCGCCAGATCGGTGCTTCCGGTCATGGGAGGCCCAGCGCGAGAAGGGAGTACGTCAAAAGCGCGCGAGGGACGGAGCCAAATCTTATCAAAGAACCCTGAACCGCCCGAATCCGCGTCGTCCGTCGCGACGGTTTGCGGCATCAATCGTCGCGAAAGATTTTCAACATGCTTCGTTCATCCCACGACATCGGAGGAATCGGCCGCGGGGATTGGGGGGTTCAGACGTTTCAGAGCGCAAAAGGTTCCCGCCGAGGCGCGTCACTCGTTCCCGCGGACTCCGAGGGAATACGGTCCTGAACGCTCTCCATGCGCATTTTCCGATTGAAGCCGACGCGGAGCGTCGAAGACGGCATCCCCGCGCAAAGCATGGGAACGAGTGGTTACAGCAGTCGAGCAGACCATCCTCCTGTCCGGCCCCGTCATCTGGCATTCGCCTTCCGTCGTCGCATCCCTCACCACCCCGGCCCTCGCTGTCGAATCGGCCTCCGCAAATCGAGGGTCAAAGGTGCCTCGGGATCCCTGGGCTCATCAGGGACCGTGATCGGCCCGGGCGAGTGCCCGAAGGGAACGAACCTTGCCACGCGTCGACTCTCCGCTTCATAACTATTCACCGGGAACGTCGAAAACGACCGGCCGCCCGGGTGCGACACATGGTAGGAACAGCCCCCCATCGACCGACCCGCCCAAGTGTCGACCAGATCGAAAGTCAACGGCGCATGAACCGGGATCGTCGGGTGCAGGCACGACGGGGGTTGCCACGCGCGATAGCGGACCCCGGCCACGTACTCGCCCGTCACGCCGGTCGATCGCAACGGCAGCTTCCGGCCGTTGCACGTGACCAGATGACGATCGCCCGTCAGCCCCTCGACCTTTACTTGGAGCCGCTCGACCGACGAATCCACGTAACGCGCCGTGCCGCCGGCCCCGGGTTCTTCACCCAGCGCCAGCCAGGGCTCGATCGCTTGACGGAGTTCGATGCCGACGCCTTCAGGCTCGACCCTTCCCAACTTCGGGAACCGGAATTCGAAGTGAGGGGCGAACCACTCGGCCTCGAACCCGAACCCCGCGGCCCTCAGGTCGTGGATCACGTCGTGGAAGTCCACCGCGACGAAGTGCGGCAGTAAGAAGCGGTCGTGAAGCTCCGTGCCCCATGGCTTCAATCTCGCCTTGTACGGCGTCTCCCAAAGCCAGGCGACCAGTCCACGGATCAGCAACTGTTGAGCAAGGCTCATCCTCGGGTGCGGGGGCATCTCGAACGCCCGCAGCTCGACCAGGCCACGACGCCCTCCGGAAACCTCAGGGGCGTAGAGCTTGTCGATACAGAACTCGGAGCGGTGCGTGTTGCCGGTCACGTCGGCGAGCAAGTGCCGGAAAACGCGGTCGACCAGCCAGGGCGGGCACTCGCCGCGCTCCGGGATCTGGCTGAAGGCGATCTCCATCTCGTAGAGGCTGTCGTTCCTCGCCTCGTCCACCCGAGGCGCCTGGCTGTGCGGGCCGACGAACATGCCCGAGAACAAGTACGAGAGCGATGGATGATTATGCCAGTACGCGATCAGACTCCGCAGTAAATCCGGGCGACGCAAGACCGGGCTGTCGGCGGGGGTCGGGCCGCCGAGGATGATGTGATTTCCGCCGCCGGTGCCGGTGAACCGGCCGTCCATCATGAACTTCTCGGTCCCCAGCCGCGCGAGTCTTCCTTCTTCGTAGATCGTCGTGGTGATCGAGACCAGCTCGTCCCACGAGTGCGAAGGGTGGACGTTCACCTCAATGACGCCGGGGTCGGGAGTCACGCTGAACGCATTGATCCTGTGGTCCGAAGGGGGCGTGTACCCTTCGATCAAGACCGGCATTTCGAGCTCGACGGCGGTTTCTTCAATCGCCGCCACAAGGTCGAGATAATCCTCGAGCCGTTTCATCGGAGGCATGAAGACGTAAAGCCTGCCGTTACGCGGCTGAATGCACAGGGCGGTGCGGACCGTCCCCGCGATCGTGTGGCCGACCGGCGTCTCCCGCAACGCGGCGGTCGGGTCTCCCGAGGCGGTGGGCTCAGGCGTCGCGGAGACAGACTGTTGCGGGCGGGGATTCGTGAATCCCTGTCGCGGGGGCAACGGACCCCTCGGCGCGAACGGGTCCAGTTCGACAATCGGCTCGCGGTCCTCCTTGGGAACCCACTTCAGCGAGTCAAGCGGAAGCCGCAACCCTAACGGTGACTCGCCGGGCAAAAGAAAGAGTTGCTTGCGCCTCAAGTCCCACGGGGCGCTCACCCAACGGGGACGGCGCACCGGTTTCGGGGCCTTGGCCCGCGGCTCAAGCGGGAGGACGTAGCCGATGATCTCTCCCAGACCCCTGTCGAACACCTGGGTCAACCGCGCGCGTTCCTCGGGGTCTTCGAGCTTGCTCTCGAACGGGTCCACGTTCGACGGCAACCGGCTCTCTCGCCAGAGGAAGTAGAACGCGTCTTCGTACCCCGGCATCGCGAATTCGGGGTTCACGCCCAATCGATCGGCGAGGCTCCGGAGGAACTTTTCGGCATCGCCTGGTCCGTATCCGTAGTCCTTCAGTTCGTCGCCCACGAGGTCGGCGCGTTCCCAGACCGGCACGCCGTCCTTTCGCCAGAAGCAACTGAACGCCCATCGCGGCAGGGACTCGCCGGGATACCATTTCCCCTGGCCGAAGTGGAGCATCCCGCCGGGCGCGAACCGCTCGCGGAGACGCTTCAAGAGGATATCGGAGAGTCTGCGCTTCTCCTCGCCCACCGCGCCAATGTTCCACTCCTCGCCTTCCATGTCGTCGATCGAGACGAACGTCGGCTCGCCCCCCATCGTGAGGCGGACGTCTCCCATGCGGAGGCGTTCGTCGATGCCGTGGCCGAGGGCCTCGATCGCCCCCCACTGGGCGTCGGAATAGGGTTTGGTGACGCGGGGGTCTTCGTAGATCCGCGCGACCGACATCGAGAAGTCGAGCGTCGGCACGCATGTGTCTGAATCGCCGCGTTTCGGGTCGCGGGTCCACCCGAACGAACCGTTTATCGGCGACGCGCTCAACGGGTCGGCAGCGCCTGCCAGGGGGATGTGCCCCTCGCTGACGAGGAGCCCCGAAGTCGGGTCGAGTCCGATCCAGCCGGCTCCCGGCAAATAGACCTCGGTCCAGGCGTGGAGGTCGGTGAAGTCGGTCAACGCCCCGGAAGGGCCGTCGAGAGCCTCGACGTCGGGCTTGAGCTGGATCAGGTAGCCCGAGACGAACCGCGCCGCGAGGCCGAGCCTTCGCAGTACCTGCACGAGCACCCAGGCTGAGTCCCGGCACGACCCGCTCGCCTTTTCGAGCGTCTCTTCACAGGTCTGTATCCCGGTCTCCATGCGGATCACGTAGCGGATCCTCTCGTGGAGCCGCTGGTTGATCAGGACGAGGTAGTCGATCGTCTTGATGTCTGAGCGTCGCAGACTCTCGACAAGGTCCCGCATGTACGGGTGGAGCGGTTCGAGTTCGAGGTACGGGGCGAGTTCCTTGGCCATGACCGCGTCGTAGGCGAACGGATAGATCTCGGCTTCGGGCGCGATGAAGAAGTCGAAAGGATTGATGACGGTAAGGTCGGCGACGAGGTCGACCTCGACGGTCATCTCGATGGCTTCAGGCTTGGGAAAGACGACTCGCGCGAGATAATTGCTGTAAGGGTCTTGCTGCCAGTTGAGGAAGTGCGGCTCGGGCTTGACCCGCAACGAGTAGCTCAAGATCGGCGTCCGGCAATGAGGCGCGGGGCGGAGCCGGATCACATGGGGGGAAAGCGTGACTAGCCGATCATACGTGTATTTGGTCGAGTGGTTCAATGCAACGCGGATGGCCATGCGTGGCGACGGTCTCCGGGCGAGGCGAGTTCGTGGCGGGGATCGGAACCGGCCGGGGTCGGATTGCGAACGCAGAGCCTCGGATCGAAATCGAGGCCCGCGACGTCCGGGCCGTGGGAGGCGACCGCGACACGTCAAAAGAAACCCATCGCCCCATATCATACCCGATTCTCCCTGAAAACGCCAATCCCTTCGGAAACGGGACGTTCCGGATTCTTGACGCGGTTTGGGTGGATTGGGTATTTTGCTTCGCAATCTGATCGTGGGAGGACGGATGAGCAAAGCGTCCGCCACGCCGTCGGGAAACTCGCCGTGAATGCTTATTTCCCATGGGAACTCGTTCGTTCTGATCGTTCGTCGCCCTCTGGCCGGTTCCTGATCCAATCTCAAAACTGCCGCGAACCGCACGCGCGTCGGCCGGGGGATATTGTTATCATGTGATCAACCAGGGGAACGCTCGCGCCCGGGTTTTTCACAAGGCCGGGGATGACAAGGCGTTTTTTTGGGGATCAAGGCGGAGGTCTCGGTACGGACGCCCTTGCGGATCATGGCTTGCTGCGTGATGCCCAACCATTTTCAACGCCGGGCTCGTCGGCCGCGCCGAGACGTAGCGGTGGTCGAGCTTTGCGAGAGTCGGCGAGCCTGCGGCCCTGGCGGCGAGTCCCGTGTCGATCACGCGGAACGGCGCCTGGCTCGACTCGGTCAACTCCCCGATGGCCGACGAAAAGCTCGCCAAGCTCCGCGGATCGATCCGCCTCGACCGTTCTCTGGGCTCGGACGAATGGGTCGAGCGGACCCCGCAATCCTCGACCTGGAATCAAGTTCGAGAGCGCCGGGACGGTCCCGGAAAGTTGTGCCGACTTGAATGATCGAAGCTGCGTAATTTACGCAAATTGTGATTGAATACCAGAATATCACCTTTTTTCGGAGTGGAGTTTACGATGGCGAAGCGCAAACCACCAAGTCAGCGTCCTGAGCGGGTTCATGACGAGAGATCCCGGGCGATCGCGAAGGCTCTGGAAGCGGAACGACCGGTCAAATCGAACGACCAGAGCAAGGAACAGACGGTCGGCCACCACTCCGAGATGGGCCGAGGCGGGCGATCCGGCGGGCACCTGACCCCGAGCGCCCCGGCGCCGACGACCTCGACGAAGCGACCGAAACAGCCGGGGGCGTAAGCGATGTGTAACAGCCCGAGGTGTTGACGCGCCGGGCGAGGGTCTCCCGACCCCGCCGTTTTCAAAGGGGACGCGGACGTCGGCTACGTGTCGCGGCAAAGGCAAAGGGGGGATTGGCACCGCGGCTTCGCTCCGCAATGCGTCGCCGCGGGTCGGAGTCCGTCCCCTTTTTATATCCCAAGATTACCCGGGTATGACGCGACGACCGACTGCTCGACGCCTCGGGCCTGGTCGAACCAGGTCTCGATTTGGACGTCGAAATAGGTTCGGTGGATGGCGGATCCGACTTCATGGATCCGATTCACGATCTGGGTCAATTCCTCGTGGAGGCCGGCGCGGATGAAGTCGTCGATCTTGACAAGGTTCAGCCAGCGGACCAGGGAATCGAGGCCGTGCTCGACGTCGTTGACGGGTTGTGAGACCGGCCTTCCCGAGATCGCGTGAGCGGCCTTCTGCCCCCGGGTGAGGCAGTAGCGCACGGAGCGTGGGAAGTGGGGATCGAAGACCAGGAAGTTGGCGATCGACATCCCCGGGTCGATCGACAATGGACGCTTCTTGTGGAACGGCTCGTAGCCTGAGCAACTCATCAAGATCGCCGTCCAGTGGGCGTTGTCGACCGGGGTTCCCACATCGTCGGGAGTGGGGAGCAGGAAGTGGTACTTGACGTCGAGAATCCGGGCGGTCTGGCAGGCGCGTTCGAGGTACTTGCCCAGCAAATGGAACTCCCAGGCCTCGCCGTGGGCCATGGTGCCCTCGGTGATGCCGTGGACGAGTTGGTTGATCCGCTTGATCCTGGCATAGAAGTCGTTGCGGCTGCGGTTGTAGAGTTCTCGTGACGCGGAACTGTTGATCCAGAGGTGATAGAAGTTCAAACGCTCCCACATCTCGGCGCTGATGACTTCGCGGATGATCCGCGCGTTTTCGCGGGCCGCTCCCAGGCACGATGCGATGCCGCTGTGGTTCTCGGTGTCCCAGGTCATGAAGTTCTGGACGGCCTCGCCGTCGGCGGCGTCCTTGAAGTCGTGGATGCCGCTGATGATGAGCAGGGGGTTCCACTGCTGCTCGATCGGCACGTCGAAATCAAGGAGGAGCGACTGGTTGACCTCAAGAACCCTCGCGGTGTTCTCGGCCCGTTCGAGGTATTTGGACATCCAGTAGCAGTGCTCGGCGACCCGGGAAATCATCCGCCGTTCTCCAGGACCCAGGTGTCCTTGCTGCCGCCGCCCTGGCTCGAATTCACGACCAGTGATCCCTTCACCAGCGCCGTTCGCGTCAATCCGCCGGGGAGAACCCACGTCGAAGTCCCGCTCACGATGTACGGCCGCAAGTCAACATGCCTCGGCGCGAGCCCTTCCTCGGTCCAGGTCGGGCAGGTCGAGAGAGTCACCACCGGCTGAGCGACGTAATTCCTCGGGTTCGACTTGATTCTCTCGGCGAAGTCGGCACGCATCGCTTTCGTGGACGACGGACCCATCAGCATGCCGTAACCGCCCGACTCATTGACCGCTTTGACGACGAGTTCCTCGAGGTGCTCCAGGGTGTACTTCATGTCGTTCGGCCTGGCGCAGATATACGTGGGGACGTTGTGTAGGATCGGCTCTTCCGAGAGATAAAAGCGGATCATGTCCTCAACGAACGGGTAGATCGCCTTGTCGTCGGCGACGCCCGTCCCCACGGCGTTGGCGAGCGTCACGTTCCCCGCGCGGTACGCCCCGAAGAGACCGGGGACTCCGAGGACGCTGTCGGGTCGGAACGCTTTGGGGTCGAGGAAGTCGTCGTCGAGCCTGCGGTAAATCACATCGACACGCTGGGGGCCGTGGGTCGTCTTGAGGTAAACGCGGTCGTTGTGGACGAAGAGGTCCTGACCAAGCACCAACTCCACGCCCATGTGCCTGGCGAGGAAGCTGTGCTCAAAGTACGCCGAATTGTAGATCCCCGGCGAGAGCAGGACGACGCAGGGGGAATCCCCCGCCGACGGGGGCGCGACCGAGCGCAGCGCCTCTCGAAGGCGCTGGGGGTAGTCCTCGACGCGCCTGACGCGGAACCGCTGGAAGAGGCGGGGGAAGACCTTCTTCATGACGACGCGGTTTTCCAGGACGTAGCTGACTCCCGACGGGGTCCGGCCGTTGTCTTCGAGGACGAGGAACTTGCCGTCGACGTCGCGGATCAGGTCGGTCCCCACGACGTGGAGGTACTGCTTCCCGTGCGGCTCGAAGCCCACCATCTCGGGGCGATACGCCTTCGCGTTGAGGACGAGCTCCTCGGGGATGACCCCGTCCTTGAGGATCTTGCGGTCGTGGTACACGTCGTGCAGAAAGAGGTTGAGCGCCTTGATCCGCTGGAGGAGCCCCGTTTCCATCGGCACCCACTCCTTCGAGGAGACGGGGCGCGGGATCAGGTCGTAGGGGAAGATCTTCTCGGTCCCTCGGCGGTCGGCGTAGACCGAGAAGGTGATCCCCTGGTTGATGAAGACGAGGTCGGCGTTGGTTCGAAGTTGCTGGAATTCGGGGAAGGTGAGGGAGCCGAGCCGCTCGGCGAGAGTGGCGCAGTGGTCGTGGGGGCGTTCTTGGGCGGCGAAGAGTTCGTCCCAGGCGGTCGAATGCCTCTGGTAGCCGTCAAAGAGCATGCGGTCGCCCGCGGAGGGCAGGGGTTCTTGCGACTGACTCTGAGTCTGGCCATGGCCCTGCGTTTGAGACTGGGACGTCTTGGACACCGGAGCGTGAGGCGGCTCCGACTGCGGATTCATGGTCAGCATGCTCCGTCACCCTGAGCTCGAAAAAGGGGGACTCACCCGGGCTGGGCGTTCATCCCAAGACCTCTGGTCCGGTTCCCCCCCTCTCGACGCGGAAGGAGGAAACGAATCGCGCGCTCCAAGAATCGTTCCAACGAGTTTCCTCTTCCACGGATCGGCACCGCCCAGGTTCCGAATGATCTTGAAGGCCGCTCCGCATGGCTTTGGTCCCATGATCGTCTCCGTGCGTCTGCAATCAAGGTGGCAGTGGCCGCGGCGGCGACATTACGGGCTGACCCGGTTCGTTGAAATCCCAAAAAACGACAAAAAGTCTCGCCGTTTGAGGGTATCACCGCGATGACACGACCGCCGGACGAAACCGAACGGACACCCGATCCTCACCCGTAAGCCGGATGAGCGCGGGTGTCCCAAAACGTGTCGGCCGGATTTCGCAAGGGAAGGTGATCGAACCGTATCGAAAAAGAAAACGACCGCTTCCCGGCGCAGCAACTCCCGTACCCAAGGGAGTCGATATACTGCAAGTCACGACAGCAAAAGCGTTTACAGGACGACAGGAAGACCGCTGATTCGGCAGCGTCGAGGGGAATGCCCGGAAACCAGGCAGCGCGTGCCGCAAGACTTGTGCGGCAACGTGAGATCATCGTGTGCGGACGGAAAACACGGGGGACGATGAGACGCCGATCACGATTGAATTGAGTCGCCGCCAAAAAGTCGGCACCGCCGCCGCGAGGTCATGGCTCATCGATTGTCGTGAACGCCGCCGGGGCGACGGGGGGCGCGAGGGCTCGTCCGGCGACCGCGCCAAGGGAGACGGCCACGACTCCCGCGGCGACGCTGCCGGTGAGATAAAGCAAGGCGCGGCCGATCGCGCCTTGCTCCCAGAGTGTGAGAGCCTCCAGCGTGTAGCTGGAAAAGGTCGTGTAGCCGCCGAGGAAACCGACGACCAGTAAGAGGCGGACGTGCGGGTGCGGAAGCCAACGCGCGAGCAAGGCCGTGAAGAGCCCGATCGCGAACGAACCCGTGACGTTGATCGTGAATGTCGCCCAGGGGAACCGCGGGTCCGCACGGCGGTCGATGGCCAATGAAAGCCAGTAGCGCGCGTTCACGCCGAGCGCGCCGCCGACCGAAAGAAGGGCCATCCGCATCCCGTCCCGCACGCGCATGGTCCCCAAAACGTCAGGCCACCGTCGTCGACCGCTCGATTTACGGCCGCTATTCAAGCCGGTCGCGAACGGCCGGTCAAGTGGCCTGGCCGAACCGGCGTGACGATGAGACGATTGCGAAGACGAGAAGTCTTCGAAACGCGGCACGGAAACTGGCGGCAGAGATCACACAGAAAACAGCGGAAAGAGAACGAAAGCGATTTCGCTAAGTTTTATCTCGTTTCTGCTCTCTCTCCGGTTAATCCGACTCATGACTTTGCAATCCTCCCGGCCGAACCGGACGAGTCTCAGAAGTGCCGCAAGTTCAAGACGTCGGGCAACGGGAACATCACCGACGCTTCGACGTCGATCAGATACCACATGCCGCAATCGGCGCAGGTGCCGAGCAACTGGTCGGGACGCTCGCCGTCGGGCTGATGACGTTCCAGCGCGTTCTGGCATCGAGCGCACAGAATATCATTCAAACACTCGAACCGGATCACTTCCAAGGACGCGACGGGCGACTTCATGGCGGAGACTCCCTCGGACGCACCGCAACCCTCTTGCTCACGCAGGCGAATATCGCCATAATTAGCGGATCGCGAAAATAAGCTGATTCGCGTCCTCGTAAAAAACCTTCATTAATCGACATGTGTTTAAATTCTCTTGCTCAAACGGCGGAGGGATGTGATTAGAATTGAGACGTGTTACGGAGAAAGGCAAGGCACCCCGGTGGAAGATCATCCGTGATCGCCAGGGTGCCAGGCCCTCTGGAGTTCGCCTTAAACTAGAACCGAATGGCGAATCCGCATCGACATCGATGTGAATTGGGCTAAACGATACATTTTATGGACCATTTAGGCGTATGCGTCGATCTCACTGAAAGGAAGTAGGAAACCGCGCTCGCGTCCGCCAACTTTCCGAAAAAAATACGTGTTCGGCTTTTTTAAGAAGAATTCTCTCACCGAAGATCAGCCGCAAGACGATATGCACGAAAATCTTAGCTCGCTTTGAACTGTTCGTCGGGAAAATTCTTATTGAGTCCGTGGCGGACGGGCCGCGCGGAATCGACTGTCTCTCTATGCCGAGGGAACGATCACATGGCGGATGAGGCACCCCGGAGATCGGTCGATGAAGCCCGCCCCCGGGACGACAAGGAAAGATCCGATGGCTCATTGTTGCGAGAGTTTCGCCATGGGGACCAGGAGGCCGCCAGACTCCTTTACTTAAGGTATGCAGGACGGCTCCGCGCTTTGGCGCGGTCGCGAAGTTCGCCGGAACTGGCGTTGCGCGTCGATGCTGACGACTTCGTTCAGTCGGTGTTCGGGAGCTTTATCCGTGGAGTGATTCACGGGTCGTACGAAGTACCCGCCGGTGAGGAGCTCTGGAACCTTTTCTTCGTGATCACCGTGAACAAGATCCGGGCCAAGGGGGCTTATCTCCGCGCACAGAAGCGTGACGTCCGCAGGAATATCGGGGGCGACGCGGTCGACGAACTCTCCACCGACCGCGAAGCCGGCGCGTGGCTGAAACTGGCAATCGACGAAGTGCTCCAGCAGATGCCCAGCCACTGTAGTGAAGTGATCCGCCTTCGAATGGAAGGCTATGAGGTCGCCGAGATCTCCGAGATGACCGGCCGCTCCAAGCGGTCGGTGGAGCGGAACCTTCAGACC
This sequence comes from Isosphaeraceae bacterium, assembly GCA_043738665.1. Taxonomy (GTDB): domain Bacteria; phylum Planctomycetota; class Planctomycetia; order Isosphaerales; family Isosphaeraceae; genus JAYUFP01. The sequence continues at coordinate 736 of JAYUFP010000739.1, read as the reverse complement.
GGACGCGAGCGGCTCAATGCGTTGCTCGATGTCTAAAGTCACTCGTGTCAATCCGGGAGGGCGAGGCTCCCGCCGAGCAGGCGCGAGCCCGCGGCTCACCGGGAGGTTCGCCCTCCCGGAATCACGCAACGCCATGAATCGGCCGAGAACGCGGCCGTTTCCTCATGCAGTCCACGAACGACCAGGATGACCGACGGGTGACACGGAGTGTCGTGACCCCTCAAGACGAACCGACGAGGATCGACGCCGATGCCGATGTCGATGTCCAGTCAGGGTGGACCACGCGACCAACCGGGGCGGATGGCTTGCCCCGGCGACGAGCTCGATGATTACGTCCGTGCTTTCGAACAGGCGTACATTCGATGCGGTGGGGCCGACCCCGCGGCCTACTTGCCGCCGAGGGAACATCCGCTCCACGCGGAGGTGCTCCGTGAACTCGTCCGGGTTGACATGGAGTACCGCTGGGAACGCGGTCTCCCCAAGCCCTTGGACGAGTATCAACGGTCCTTTCCGGCACTGGCCGACGACCGCGAGGGGCTTCGCGAGATCGCTTTCGAGGAGTTCCGCCTCCGTTACCAGGCGGGACAGAATCCCTCTCCCGAAGAGTACATCGAACGGTACGGCGTCGAGCTCGACCTCCGTTCGGGCAGGTTCCGGAGTCTCCGACGTCCGGGGGCGAGCGTCCGCCGCGACGACCCCGAGCCGCCCGGCTCGGTCCGCCCCTCCGGAGCTTGGA
>JAYUFP010000738.1:0-11775 GCA_043738665.1 Isosphaeraceae bacterium | reverse complement strand
CGACCTTCTTCGACAACCTCGTCCAGGTCCGCGCTGTCGCATCGCCTTCCACGGAGAATGGTTCATCATGATCTCGCTCCTCGCGCGCCTCGTCCGGGGAAAAACTCCCGACCTCTCGCACCTCACGTTCACCGTGTATTCTCGGCAGGACTGCGGCTGCTGCCACAACGCCCTCGACCTCCTGAAGGACTACAAGGGGCGTTACGGTTTCATCATCGACGTGATCGACGTCGATTCCGACCCCGTTCTGGCCGAGCGCCATGGCCTGGAGGTTCCCGTCGTGACCCTGAACGACAAGGTCCGGTTCAAGGGGAAAGTGAACCCCGCGCTTCTCGACCGGTTGTTGCTTGCCGAAAGCCGAGGAGCCTGAAATGGCCTGGTCCTTGCCCGAAGGGTGTGTTCTGGGAATCTTCGGCAAGAAGCCGGAGCCGGGGAGGTCGAAGACGCGGCTGGCAAGCGAGTTCGGCGAGGAGATCGCGGCGGAGATTGCCGGGTCGATGCTGTTCGACATCCTCGACTTCTGGAGTTCCGAGACGATCCTCGCGCCGGGAGGCCGTCGCGTCTTCGTCTTCGACCCGCCCGACTCAGGCCCCTGGTTCGACTCGTTCGTTCCCGCAGCGTTCGCCCTTCTGCCGCAGCGCGAAGGGAACCTCGGGGAACGGATGCGGGCGTTCTTTGAAGCGGAGTTCGCCGACGGGGCCGCGCGCGTGGTTCTGATCGGTTCCGACGCCCCCCTGATCGACCCATCGGTCCTGGTCAGTGCGTTCCTGTGTCTTGAAACCCGGGACGTCGTGATCGGGCCTTCGACCGACGGCGGATATTACTTGATCGGGGCCAGGGACGGTGGCCCGCCGATCTTCGACGGTATCCAGTGGAGCGGTTCCACGGTCCTTGCCCAGACGATCGATCGTTTGAACGACATCGGTCTGAGCCTGTCAGTCTTGCCCGCGTCTTATGACGTCGATACGCCCGACGACTGGCGGACCCTGGCCGGACATCTTCGAGCCTTGCGCCGCGCGGGTTTAAACCCGATGTTGCCGAGAATCGAAGCGCTCGCGGAACAGACGCTGACACGAACCCGGCGCGATTGACACGCCGTTCGCGCCAGTCCTACGATGAATGACGGGTCAACGACGTTGTTTTCGGTTGAGGTCTTCCATGGCGGTCGCCACAAAATGCCCTTCATGCGGCCGAAAGGTTCCGCTTCCGGCGGGTTTCGCCGGTGGGACCGCGACCTGTCCTCAGCCGGATTGTGCCCAGGTGTTTCAAGTTCAGGCGGAGGCCCCGAAGATGTCGGCCGTCGCACCGACCGGGCGGAAACCATCAGCACCTCGTCCGAAAGGATCGAGGCCGGAGTTGCTCGACCGCCTGCCGACCAGTTTCTTCGGATCGCCCGCCGTCTACGCGATCGGGCTGGCCGTGGCGCTGCTTTACGGGATGGTCCTGTTCGGCGTGGTCTCCGCGAGGAGACATCGTCGCGAAACGGAGGCGTCGGTGGCGTCGGTCGAACTTCCGGCCGCGGTCGCCCCCGTGACCCCGGAGCCGGCGGCGACGAAGGCCGAGTCGGAATCCCCGAAGGCCGAGCCTCCGCCGTCATCGAAATCGAATATTAAGCCGTCGGAAGAAACCTCTCGGAAAACCGAGGTGGCGGTCAAAAAAGTCGCGCCGCCGGTCGCGACGCCCGCCCCCGATCCCGTCGAACCCCAGGTCGATCGGTGGGGAGAATTGACCGGTCCCCCCGCCGATACGCGCTTTCGCACCGACGGCGACGGCTTGACGATCAACATTCCGAACACGCTCCACATCCTGAGCCCGGACCTGAAGACGAAGAACGCCCCGAAGCTGCTCACCGACGTCTCCGGCGACTTCCAGGCCCAGGTGCGCGTGCTCGGCCGGATTTTGCCGGGAACGGACCCGTTGCCCACGCTTCCCTTCACGTTTCAGGGTGCGGGACTCTTGATTTGGGAGAACGAGGACAACTACCTGCGGCTGGAACGGACCGCGAGCTATTCCGCGGAGGGGAAGAAGCACCAGGTCTTCGTCGAATATTGCCGGGACGGCCGGCTCGCCCCGCTGACCGTTCGCGACTCGCGGGAGGGCGAAACCCTGCTGAAATTCGAGCGGAAGGGCTCGGAGGTGCGCTGTTCGTACAGCCCGGACAACGGCAAGACGTGGCTCGAAGTGAAGCGTCAGCCGGTGGGTTTTCCGGCGGCCGTTCAGGTCGGAGTGTCGGCGTCGAACGCGTCCAGGAAACCGTTTGCCGCCCGGCTCGAAGGCTTTCAGCTCTCCGGGCCGGGGGCCAAGGGCGGCAAAGGATCTTGATCAGATCGCCACCGGCAGGCCGAGCTTGCGGCGGACGGCGACCCATTGACCGGTATGCATGATATAGTGAGTTCCGATCAAGAGTAAAACACTTCCGTTGGTCGGCATTCTCTGACGAAACTTTTCGGGTCCCGGGGCGTCGAGTTCCTCGTCCTTCATGGCGAGGACGGCGGCCTTCGTCGCCTCTCGCTGAATGTTCAAAAGTTCAAGATATCGCGCCTTCGTCGAGAAACGCGCCGGGTCGTCGGAGCCGGTGGCGTCTTCCTCGCGGCCGTGAGCTTCTTCAAAGCCGGCGGGGAGCGCGGGCGAGCTGCCTGGCTTGACCGCCTCCAAAAGCGTCCGCTCCGAGACGATCAGGTGGCCGAGTTGCCAGGCGATGTGGTTGAGCCCGGGGACCGCGCGGATCATCAGGTCGGCTTCGGTCAGGCCTTCAAGGTACTTTTCGATGATCCGGTCGGCCGTGGCGTAGACCGCGAAAATCGTGTCTTTGGCGTTCATCAAGGGTCCTTTGGGAGAGACGTTCGCGGAGCCGGAATCCGGCGGCGACCGCCGTTCATCGCGAGGCGGAGATCGATCCGGCCGGCAGTTCGAAGTCGGCGATGAAGAGCTGACTCGTGTTGTCGGCCGACCGCCCTTTTGAGGTCCAGAGCATTTTCTTGCCGTCCGTGCTGAACACGGGGAGGCCGTCGAAACCTTCGCGGTACGTGACCCGTTCCTGGTTGCCGGTTTCGGTGTCCATCAGGTAAACCTCGTAGTTCTGATGGCCGTGGAGGCTCGTCGAATAGACGATGTGGCGGCTGTCGGGGTGGAAATACGGACCCCAGTTGACCGAGTCGTTGCCGGTCAAAGCTCGTTCCGCGGTCCCTTCGAGGTTGTTGATATAAATCTGGAGCAAGTCGTTCCGCTTGCGGTCGCTCCGGTAGATGATCTTCTTGCCGTCAGGGGAGAAGAACGGGCCGCCGTCGTAGCCTTTGGAGCGGGTGATCCTTCTCACGTTCTTACCGTCGGCGTCCATGATGTAGATGTCGGCGTCGCCGTCGCGGAACGACGTGAAGATGATCCGCCTTCCGTCGGGAGAGTAACTTCCCTCGGCGTCGTAGCCGGGGGTATCCGTCAGCCGGACAAGGTTCGAACCGTCGAGGTCGGCCTTGAAAATGTCCATCGCCGCGTCAAAATCCCAGCGGTAACGCTCAGTTCGACTGTACGCCGGACCTTTCTTCTTTGAGGCCGGGTCGGGGTCGAGGTGGGTCGAGGCGAAGAGGATGCTCTTGCCGTCGGGGTGGTAATAGCTGCATGTACACTTGCCTTTGCCGGTGCTGACCCGCTTGGGGTTCGAGCCCGGGGCGAGGTTTTGCGTATAGATCTGGTAGTCGCCTTCGAGAACCTTCGAGGCCTGGAAGATGACCGATTTTCCGTCCGGACTGAAGTAGCCTTCGCCGGCTCTCGCGAAGCCCGACGTCACCTGCCGAATGTTCTTGAGATGCTTCGCCTCGCCCGCCGCGACTTCCGAAGCGGAAAGCGTCGGGGGCTTCTCAGGCTCGGCCGCCGCGGCGAGAAAGGTCGCGAGGGTCAGGATGCTGAGCATGAAAAAAACTCCAATCGAAACCGTGTTCGCATTGCCTGCGTGGCCGGCATACCTAGTATAGAGGGGGGCGTCGCGACCGCCAATGGGACGGCCGGCCTGTCATCGTGGGGGGGATCGAGCGCGTTGAAGATCTATACAAAAACAGGTGACGACGGCACCACGGGAATTCTCGGCAGCGGTCGGGTCCGTAAAGACGACCTGCGAATTGACGCCTACGGCACCGTGGATGAGCTGAACGCCGCCATCGGCGTCGCCCGGTCGTGTTCGATCGACGAGGTCGCCGATGACGATCTCAACCGGGTTCAGAATGATCTCTTCACCGTGGGCGCGGCGCTGGCCGACCCGAATCCGGCCGGACCCTATCATCGGGCGGTGAAGCAAGAGCATGTTTCCAGGCTGGAGGACTGGATCGACGTCATGGAAGAGGCTCTCCCCCCACTGACCCGTTTCATCCTTCCCGGCGGGACCGCCGCGGCGTCGCAGGTTCACCTCGCCCGCACGATCTGCCGTCGGGCCGAGCGCCTGGTCGTTCACTTGGCGAACGTCCCCTCGGAACACGTTCCCGAGACCCTGTTGATTTACCTCAATCGGCTCAGCGACGCCCTTTTTGTGCTCGCCAGGGCCATCAATCATCGCGCGGGTGTTGACGACATCCCCTGGAGCGGCCTGTGAACCTTCAAGGAAAAGTCGCGCTCATCACGGGCGGACGTCGCGTCGGGAGCGAACTCGCGAAGCTCCTCGCCGAGCGCGGGATGTCGGTCGCGATGACGTATCACTCCAGTCGCGAGGCGATCGAGCGCGTCCTGGACGAACTCCGCGGGAAGGGTTTTCCGACACTCGCCGTCGCCGCCGATCTGTCGAAGCCCGAGCAGGCGGAAAACGCCGTCGCCGACACCATCAAGGCCCTGGGCCGGCTCGACGTCCTGGTCAACATGGCGAGCGTCTATCGACGTACCCCGTTCGATCGACTCGAACCGTCCGACTTCGCGGAGATGATCGGGGCGAACCTCGCCGCCCCCTATCACACGTCGCTGGCCGCGGCCAGGCGGATGCGTTCTCAGGACTCCGAGAACGGCTTGAAAGGGAAGATCGTCAACGTCGGCGACTGGGCGACCGACCGCCCTTATCGCCATTATCTTCCTTATCTCACAGCCAAAGGGGCGTTGAAAACCTTCACGCTCGCCCTGGCCAAGGAGCTGGCGCCTGACGTCGCGGTCAACCTCGTTCAGCCCGCGATGATCGACCCGCCTCCCGACTTCTCCGAAGGCGATCTGGCCGCCGTCGTCGCGCAAACGCCGCTCGCGAGGATGGGTACGCCCGGCGATCTGAACCGATTGATTCTCTATCTGCTCGAAGGGACTGACTTCGCGACCGGCTCTTGCCACCGTGTCGATGGCGGCCGATTTCTGGGCATGGACGAGTGAGGATTTCAGCTCACCTCGGCACGACGGGCAGGATCACCTGCGACGGGTGCGTGCTCTCGTGGAAAACCGTGTTGTCGGCCGTCTTATGGCGTCGAGACGTGCCCAGAGGCTCCCCCGTGTTGGGGTTCACGTCGAACCTCGGGTAGTTGCTGCTCGAGACGTCAACGCGGATTTGATGCCCTTTTTTGAAAACGTTTGAGGTCGGATAAAGGACGATCGTCACCGGCGTCGGCTCTCCCGGGGTGAGCGGCACCGGCTGGTCGAGAGCCTCACGGTAACGCGTGCGAATGATTGAATCGCCAAGGTTGAGTGAAAAGCCGATCGGGTAATCGTCGTTCGGCGGAATCTCGTCGATCAACTTCGCGGTGAAATCCGTGTCGGTGGCGGTAGACTTGATCCAAAGCGTCACTTGAACGGTTCCGGTGACTTCAAGATCCTCGGTGAGGGGAGCGGTCTTGAACACCAGAACATCGGGACGCTCCGAAAGCGGCAGGCGGTTTCGGGCCGCGTGGGTGTCGTCCCTGGAGCGCTGGTCGTATCCGCCGTTGGTCATCAGGGGAGGGTTCGAGGAGATGTTTCCGCCGACGGTCGGCACGGGGTTTTTCGGATCGAATGTGTAAGTCGTCGCACTCTGGGCGTCTTTTGGCGGGAGCGCGTCCATCCGTCCGTCGCCGTGGAGGTAGAACGGGGTCCGCCTGGCACGCTTGAGCGGCCATTCTTTCTCGGATCGCCAGAACCCTCCGTGTTTCAAGCGGCCCGCGGGCGACTTCCGGTCGTCGCCCGTGCCCATCACGTAGATCCAGATCGCGGGTTCCTTGGCAAGAAGGTCGGTATCACCGTTCATCCAATTCTCATACCATCGGAGGCGGTACGCGAGCAAGTCAATGGATGCGTCGGTGGTGAATTCGACTTCACCGGAGACGTTGGAAGTCTGTCCGCCGTGAGTCCATGGGCCGATCGTGAGGTGTTGTGGGGATTTTTTCTTCTTTTGCAACTCCGAGTAATTCATCGCGACCTGACGCGTCCACGAATCGTACCAGCCGGTGATGTGCAAGACGGGCACGTCCGCATAGTCCTCGATGTGGTCGACGACCGACATGCCTTTGATTTTCCAGAACTCGGTCTCGGGTCCGCTCCGAAGCGCTTTGAAAAGCCAGTCTTCGTATTCGGGAACAACCTTCAGCGGGGTCGTTCCCTTCTGGAACGGGAGACTGTCAACGTGGTCGCGGATTCTCCTGCCGTTTTCCACGAGGGCCGATCGAAGTGCCGGGTTATCGAGCGCGGTTTTGCCGTTGGGCGCGCCGATACTGAAGATCCAGTTCATGAACCGCAGCTCGAAGGCGCCTCCCTGCCTCATCCCGCTCACGCCGCAGTTTGAGAGCGCGTCGATGGGGATCATGGTGGTGAGGTGCGGGGGATTCATTTCGGCGAGTGCGTGCTGGGTTCCGCCCGGGTAACTCGTGCCGAACGTGCCGACCTTGCCGTTGGACCAGGGTTGTTTGGCGATCCACTCGACGACGTCATAACCGTCTTGAGGGTCGTCGGCCATCAACCGCCAGACCCCTTCGCTCTTGTAGCGGCCTCGGACGTCGTTGACGACGACGTTGTAGCCGCGTTCCGCGTAATAACGGCCCTCGCGTTCATTGCCCGTCTTGCCGTAAGGCGTCCGCGTAAGGAGCGTGGGAAAACGTCCGTCCGCCATGCTTCCGCTGTCGATTGGGTGGTATACGTCGGCAAAGAGCTTGGTTCGGTCCCTGACGACGATCAGGACGTTGGTTTCCACGTAAACGCCGTTGATCGGGTCGGGACTCTTCACCGTCGGCGGCTGTGCCCTCGCGTCGACAGGCTGGCATGCCGCGGCGGCGATGATCAATCCTCGGACAATTCTCAGACTCAGCCGGCCCATCGAGGGTTCTCCACGATCTCGGTTTACCAAAGCAGGAGATCGTAGCGGGGCGGCAGGCGAGACCGCAATCGAAAAGCCCTCTTGGAAGCCTCACAACCGACGCCCGTCGCGACGAACCGGATCAGTCGATCAGGTCCGACACCAGGGCTTCGCGGAGCTTCTGAATCACGCGGGTCTTCTCGTTGCTGACGGTCTTGGGCGCGACGCCCCAGTCGTTGGCGATCTCCGCCGGGGTCTTGCCCATCAGCGTGTCGTACACGAGCGAGGCTTCACGAGGGGTCAGCGATTGGTCGATCGCCTCTTGCAAGGCCCCTCTCCAGAGTGCCCGTGCGTCTTCGCCGGTAGACGTCGAGACGTCGATCGTGTCGATCGACTGGAACGTCCGCTCACGCTGGGCACGCTTCTTCACGGTGTCGATCGCCCGGAAAAAGTCGGGCCCCTCGGCCGTCTCCCGGCTCAAGACGTCGCGGATTCCGACCCGGCCGATATCCCCGATCATCTGATCGAACCGATCGCGGCCAAGATTCTGGAGCAAGGTCACGTACACCGCCTGCGAGCAGTCGTCGTGCATCTGTACGGGGATGCCCGCGCGATACCAGGCACGGCTCAGATACTTGTTAAGCTGCTCGATCCCGGCCTGCGCATCGGCTTGATCGACCGGGGTGATCGTCGTCGGAGAGTCAAGCGTGGCAATTTTGGGAGAATACGAAGTCCCGAGAATATCGGCGAGATGGGCTTCGGAGAGAGCTTGATCCCAGGCGAGGTCGCCGCCGGGATTCTCGGGCAGAGGCGGGGCTAGGTCGGTCCGGAGGTCTCGCTCGACGGCAAGCTCGGGCAAGGACTGCACGGCGCCGCTGAGCAACCGAAGCGCTTCGAGCGCCTCGACCGTGGGTCGATAAGACCGCCGTCCTTTTCTCTCGTGTACACCCCGGCTCACCGTGACGGACCTCCCGTTTCGACGGCCACAACGTCCGCCAGAAACCCATTCCCCAGACCCCGGCTCCGCGCGACATCGCCGCGGCCCGAGAATAGGAACGGCCCCAGCCGCTTCACCCTGATCAGATCGTCTAAGAACGACTCTCTGAACATACGACGTCCAACCCTCACAGTCTTCAGGTCGCCAACCTAAACAATCTCTCGCTTTCCATCGAGACCAATTCCCACCTCAGTACATCCATGATATGATGCACGCTACGATTGTCTAGAGTGAAAATTCCTTCGGTGCGTTTCAAACAGGCGTCACTGCAATTTTCCGCGACCGAGCAGTTCCCAGACCGATTCCACCCTCCCATGGCGGTGAGCGATGATTCGATCGTGGAGTACGAAAGTAAAATCGCTGTAGCCGGGAATTACGGACACTTTGTTTCCGATTTTCAGAGCGGAATTCTCAGGGACTTCCACCGTCGCGTGTTCCGCGGAGAGGCCGATGACGCGGGCATCGGGTACGTTGACGAGGACCGGAGGGGTTCGGTATTCCGAGATCGATTTCTGCCCGATATCGAGGATGGCTCGATTCGGGTAGGGACGGCTCACCACCGTTGCCCTCACCGCCAGCGCGGGCTTGTGGCCTTTGATTTTGCAAAGCTCGGTGTAATAACGACATGCAAAGACCCCGCCGCCGGCCTGGATCTCGGTCACTCCCGGAATGTCGCTCGTGATCTGGTAGGAACCGGTCCCTCCCGCCGAGACGATCCGGCATTCGAACCCCGCGGCCTTGACGGCTTCACGGGCCAGGTTGAGTTTGCCGATCGCTTCGAGAATGGCGTTCTTCTTTTCCGTCGGATCGGGGATCAGGAGCGTACTCCCCTCGTAGCCCATGATCCCCTGAAAGAAGAGGCCGGGGGTCTCGGTGACGCGCGAAGCCAATCTCACGGCGGCTTCGGGCGAGGAGACGCCGCAACGTCTCATGCCGAGATCGACGTCGATGAGCACCCCGATCACCACCCCGGCATCGCGGGCGGCCTGGCCGAGGGTTGCCAGGTGGTCCACATGATCGACCGTGACGAGGACTTCCGCCCGGTGTTGGAGTGCGGCGAGTCGCGCGGCTTTGCTCGGGCCGACGACGAGGTGCGCGATGAGGATGTTGTCGATGCCCCCCGCGGCCATGACCTCGGCCTCGGAGACCTTGGCGACCGTGACGCCGATCGCCCCGGCTTTTTTCAAGACATGGGCGATCGCCGGGCATTTAAACGCCTTGGCGTGCGGACGCCAGGCCACGCCCCGGTCCCGAAAGTGTCCGGCCATGAGCGCGACGTTGTGCTCGAACGCCTCGAGGTCCAGGAGCAGGGCGGGAGTGTCGAGTTCGTCCACCCGCCAGCCGATCGGGCTTGGTTGCATCACAAGGCTTTCGATGAAACGTGAATCGATGTCTCGACGGGTCGAGCGTGAATGTCCGCGATTCTAACACGCGTCGGCGCCGGAATCGCCTGAGAACCCCCGCGCGTCGCTTTACGCCGCAACCGATTTCGTGATGATGCCCGTGAGAATCCCAAACGGGGAAACCATCCCCCCGGAGTGCCGTTCCGGAGTCGTCTTATGATCATCTTCTGGGATTCAAAGGGAGTGAACGAAGACGGCGAGCTCGCCCCCGACGAGTTCGATCGGCTGACCGAATTCGCCCTGGCGCTCGGGATCTCGAAGGCGCGCATCAACGGGATCCTGCTCGAAGTCGAGGATTGATCGAGGAAGGCCGAGTGACCGTCGACTGTTCAGACCTGAGTCGGCATCTCGAACCGAGGGCCGTACTCGCGGGAGAGCAGCTTGTCGGCGTCGGGAGCGTCCTTGAATGCCTCGCGGTCGGCGTCGAAGGTCAGTTTGCGTCCGACCCTGTGGGCGATGTTGCCCAGGTGGCAAAGTCGCGTCGAAAGGTGACCGATCTCGACGTCGGCGTTGGGCTTCTCCCGAGAACGGACGCAGTCAAGAAAGTTCTGGATGTGGGCCGCCATGCCATTGGTCGCCTTGCCCCCCACCGGCTTCTCAGGAGTTCCGCCGTCGGGGTCTTCGACCTTCCAGCCTTTCTCATCGACGATCAGGGTTCCTTTGTCGCCATAGAAAGCGATACCGAAGGTCTGGCCTTCAGTGCCGTGCTTCGACCACATTCGGTGTTCCCAGACGAGTGCCGCCTTCGGGAATTCCCAGGTCACGATCTGGGTGTCGGGGACTTCTTGATCGTCGTCAAAGACGAACTTGCCTCCCGCGGAGGTGACGGCGGTCGGCGCATCGACTCCCAGGCCCCAGCGTGCGACGTCGAGCCCGTGAATCCCGTTGTTGCCGAGTTCCCCGGTCCCCCAGTTCCAGAACCAATGCCAGTTGTAGTGGAACCGGTTCGCCATGAAAGGGCGGTCGGGTGCGGGTCCCTGCCACATGGCGAAGTCGACGCCCTCAGGAATCGGCCCGACCTTCCCATGGCCGATCGGCTTGCGTTGCTGATGGATCCAGGCGCGTGCCATGCCGACATCGCCGATTCCGCCGGATTTCAGGTGTCCCACGGCATCCTTGACATGGGTCATGCTCCGGCGCTGGGTTCCCACCTGCACGACGCGGTTGTACTTCCGCGCGGCCTCGACCATCCTGCGGCCCTCGGCGACGTTATGGCTCGCGGGCTTCTCGGTATAGACGTCCTTGCCGGCCTGACAGGCGAGCACGGCGATCATGGCGTGCCAGTGGTCGGGCGTGGCGTTGACGATCACGTCGATCGATTTGTCGTCGAGAAGTCGACGGAAATCCTTCTCGGTGCGAGGGGCTTTCCCGGTCTTCTTCTCGACTACGGAAACGGGCTTGGCGAAGCTGGCGTCGTCGATGTCGCAAACCGCGACGATTTCGGCCCCCGTGTTCTCGGCGAAGAGTTGAGCGAGGTCGTAACCACGCGATCGAACGCCGACAATGCCGACGCGGACCCGCTCGTTGGCACCTGCGGCCCGTGCGTCACGGACTGATGATCCCGCCGCGAGCATACCAGCCGCGCCTAGGAAGCTCCGCCGGTTGAGCGAGGCCATGTCGGTTCACTCCATCGCCGTAGGTTTTTTGCCGAAAGTCACATCCTCCAGACGATATCTTGCTTTGCCGTCGCGGGCAAGGGTCGCATTGACCCGGGCAGGAGGATTGCAAAGTCGAGAAGTCCTCGAAACCTCGCCCGCAGTCTAACCGCGGAGATCGCAGAGAACGCGGAGACAAGACGAGAGAAGAAACGAGAGCGGATTCGCTCGCCTTTATCTCATTTCTTGTCTCTTCTCTGCGATCTCCGCGATCTCCGCGGTTAGAGTCCGTCCCGAAAGGAAATGGCCAGGAAATGGCTGATGACGGATGGCTGATGGCTGATGACGGATCGGAAAGAGCGAATGCGGCGTTTTCCCGCCGGCTTTCTCGCATCGGTCATCGGCCATTGGTCATCCGCCATCGTTTTTCTCCGGGAAACTTCCGGGACAGACTCTTAATCCGCTTTGGCTCATGATGGATTGCGGGGTGGTGGCTTGAAACCTTGTCCCCACGAGCCCGATCCGGGTGCCGCGGGTTGTACCCAACCCGTGCTCCGGCCGTCG
>JAYUFP010000737.1:0-3937 GCA_043738665.1 Isosphaeraceae bacterium | reverse complement strand
GCTCGACTTTGCCATCCTTGAAGTCCGCCCGCCCGTTTCGTTGCTGAACTTCCTCCGTTACACTACGCGGACGGAATACCCGACCTTATCGAGCGGAGGCATGCCATCGTGTGGGTGGTCTGGATCGTGGTTGGAGTCCTTGCGGTCATCGCGGTGTACACGGGTTGGACCTTCAACCGGCTCGTCGCGCTTTACAAACGTGCGGAGGTCGCCTGGAGCGACATCGACGTGCAATTGAAACGGCGGTGGGACCTCGTGCCCTCGCTTGTCGCGACCGTGAAGGGGTATGCGTCGCACGAGTCGTCCACCTTGGAATCGGTCGTCGAGGCCCGCTCCCGCGCCGAGCAAACCGCCTCGGCCAACCCCGCGGGACGCGGCGAAAGCGAGCGCGGCCTGGCCTCGGCGGTCGGCAAGATCTTCGCCCTGGCCGAGGCGTATCCCGACCTCAAGGCCAATCAGAATTTCCTCGACCTCCAGAAAAACCTCACCGAAATCGAAGACAACGTTCAGTACGCGCGTCGATACTACAACGCCGTGGTCCGCGACCTCAACACGCTGGTCGAGAGCGTCCCCTCGAAGTTCGTCGCCAACGCCACCGGGTTCACCGTCCGCGACTACTTCCAGCTCGATAGCGAGTCCGAACGCGCCGTGCCGCAGGTCAAGCTGTCGTGAGATCCACGATGAACATGTTACGGGCCATCGTCTTTGCATCCGTGTCTTGCGCTCTCATCGGCACGGCGACCCCGGCGCTCGCCGACGATGGCTGGGTCATCACCAACTTCGACGTCCGGCTCGAAGTCGCCAAGAGCGGCAAGGTCGGCGTGACCGAGACCATCGCCGCCCGTTTCGACGTCGCCAAGCACGGGATTTTTCGGGAGATCCCCGTCCTTTATGACGTCAACGGACACGTCTTCGACCTTCGGCTCCGCCTCGACAAGATTCTGGACAGTTCAGGAAACGCCCGCAACTACGATCTTCATTACGACTCGAACAAGGCCGTCTTCAAGATCGGCGACGCCAAGAGCATGGTCAGCGGGCCGCAAACCTACGTCCTCCATTACGAGGTGGACCGGGCGATCCTCTTTGAAGGTGACCACGCGGTGCTGCGCTGGAACGCCACCGGCTCCGAGTGGCGCGTGCCGATTGAAACCGCGAACGTGACCGTCGTCTTCCCGCAACCGCTCGACGACCGCCAGGTCCAGTACGACGCCTGGACCGGGCGCTACGGCGCGAAGCAGAAAGATTTCGTCAAGAGCCGCATCGACGACCGCACGATCCGGTTCGTCGCCGTAAGGCTCGCCCCCGGCGAGGGGATCACCATCGACGTCGCTATGCCCGACACTGCCGTGACCCGCCCGACTTTCGCCCGACGCGTCCTCTACTGGATGCAGGACAACATGATCTACGGTCTGATCCCCGCCGGGCTCCTCGCCTGCTTCGGCGTCTGGAATTACCGAGGGCGCGACCTGCCGGGCCGGGGGACGATCGTCGTGAACTACACCCCGCCCGAAGGCCTCGGCCCCGCCGAAGTCGGCACGCTCACCGATGAGAGCGTGGACCTGCGAGATATCTCTTCCGTGATGATCGACCTGGCCGTGCGCGGGTTTCTCACGATCGAGGAGATCAAGTCGGCCGGCGGCTTTTTTGGGGGGTCGTCGTCTGATTTCCTCTTTCGCAAGAAGAAGACGCCGATCGGGCTCAAGGGCTACGAATTGGTCCTCTACCATAAGCTTCTGGGGGACCGCGACACCGTCAAGCTCTCGGACATGAATAACAAGATGTTCGAGATCCTGCCCCAGATCAAATCCGAGCTCTACGGCGGACTGAGCGAAGGGGGCTATTTCGACGGCAGGCCCGACTCGGTGCGGACGAGTTCGCTGGTCCTCGGCGTGCTCGCCGCGGCAGGTGCGATCGTGCTTGCCGTCGGCGTCCAGATGGTCATGATCGGCCGGATCTTCCCGGTCCCGGTCGTCATCACCGCCATCGCCCTGGTCGCGTTCGTTTTCCGCACAAGTCAGGTGATGCCCAGGCGCACGAGCAAAGGCCGGATCGCCTGGGAACAAATTCGCGGCCTCGAAGAATTCATCAGCCGTGCCCAAGTCGACGACCTCAAGGAACAGGAGCGCAAAGGGGTCTTCGAGCGCCTCCTTCCTTACGCCACCGCCCTGAACCTGACGACCCGCTGGTCGCAGGCGTTTGAAGGTCTCTACAAGGAACCCCCCGACTGGTACCGCCCTGCCTACCAGGGTGACTATTTCACGATGCAAATGCTCGGCTCGTCGATCGACCGCTCGGTGATGGCGATGAACCAGACTTTGCCCTCACAGCCCAGATCCGAAGGCGGAGGAGGCGGAGGTTGGTCGAGCGGAGGATTCGGAGGCGGAGGTTCGAGTGGCGGCGGATTCGGCGGCGGAGGCGGGGGATCTTGGTGACCACAACGTCGGTCGCGGAGTTCCCATTGCCAGATCCAAAATCGATCGCCCTCGCCCCGGCTCTGCGGGGAGAGGGAGGGGTGAGAGGCCGTTTCAAACAACCGGTGCGTCCGGCCAGTTGCTCCAGTGTGTATTCGGCGGCAAAGTCGGATTGTACAGCGAAGGGTCATCGTGAAAAATGGCGTCAGCGATCATCGGGAACGTCTCGGAATCGGCGGGAGTCTTAAGACGGTCGTAATCTCGCCACTCCGACAATCGAACCAATAACGGCATTTCCTCGCCGATCCTTTCGACAATTTCCGCCTCGGTGGCGAAAAAAAGCCGCCGGTGGCGTGGGGCGATCAACCTTAGCAACTCGTAAACTTCGACTCGCGGAGGGTTCTTCAAATCGATGCCGGCCTCCGCGTATTTCAAGGGGTCTGCCGTGATCGGGACAACCTTTCCGCGGATCGTCATATCGACCGCGGAAGGAGACACAGTCCAAAGTTCATCCGGGTCGAAGAGCGGGCCTCCGGGACCGTCACCCGTGACTTGCAACTCGGGATAAAACGCTCCCGGCGCCTGCGGGAGATCGTCGCCGAAGCAACTGCACATGGTCGAAATACATGGATGTCCGAAATTGCTATCACTGAACACAAACTGCTCGATGACAATGGCCCAATGTCTTTGATCGCGATAAACGGACATACGGGCGTCAATCGGATAATAGATTTCAAATGGAATGATTTGGTTCGACCAATGCCCTTCGTTTAACTGTTGAATAATCTCGTTCGCGAGCATGGAGTTTCCTTTTTCCGCGATGGATCAGGATGAGGCCAAACGCGGATGCGGAGCGTCCCGGACGGAATCCCCGCGGAGGACCGTGGGAACGAGTGGTCTCCACCGGCTTCGTCGCTCTGTTGAAACGTCTTCGGTCGTTTCCCGGCCCCTCACCCCAACCCTCTCCCCGCAGAGCCGGGGAGAGGGCGATCGTCTGATAATTTTGCCGGGTTTCACGGCTCGATCAGTACCTCAAGCCGAGACGGCTTCGTCTTCGACCGGTAGACGCGTTGGGTCGCCTTCTTGAAGTCTTCGGGCTTGGCTTGATAGATGTCGACGAACGTCTGCGGGTTGCGGTCGATCAGGGGGAACCAACTGCTCTGGACCTGGACCATTATTTTGTGGCCGGTTCGGAACGTGTGGTAGGTGTCGGGCAGGGTGAAGGTCACCTCGGTCGGCTCGCCGGGCTTGAAGGGTTCGGGGGAGTCGAAGCCTTTTCGGAACTTGCCTCGCATCACGTCGCCCCGGACGAGCTGCTGGTAGCCTCCCATGTGGACTCCGCTGGGGTTCGGACTGGGATCGGGGTAATCGTCGGGGTAGACGTCGACCACCTTGACGACCCAGTCCGAATCGGTGCCGTCGGTCGCGACGTGGAGCGTCACCTTGATCGGGCCGGCAAGCGTCGTGTCGGTGTCGAGCAGGGGGGTCTTGTAAGTGAGAACGTCAGGCCGGCGCGTGGCGTGGCG
>JAYUFP010000736.1:0-11806 GCA_043738665.1 Isosphaeraceae bacterium | reverse complement strand
ACGGAACTGGGCCGCGGCGCGTTCGCGCGGGTCTTCCTGGCGGAGCAGATCGAACTGAGCGATCGCCTGGTGGCACTGAAGGTGTCCCGGCCCGAGGGCGAAGAGCCTCAGATGCTCGCGAGGCTCCAGCATACGCACATCGTGCCGATTCACTCGATGCACGACGACCCGGTGACGGGCCTCCGCCTGCTCTGCATGCCCTACCTCGGCGGGGCGAATCTCGCACAGGTGCTCGAAGCGTCCGGCACTCATTCCGCGGGCGGACACCGTAAGCTCAGCCTGGTTCATGCCCTCGACGAGGTCAGTCAGAGGCTTCAGTCGATCGCGGGTCAGTCGATCCGTTCCTTCCGTTCCGTGCCTTCGCGAGACGTCTCGGGCTTGAGCGCGGTCAAAGCCGGCGGGTCATCGACGGGGGTTGAAAAAGAAAAAACTTCGTTGAGGCGAGACCCCAACTCACCGGCTTCGGTCCTCTCGCAGAGCCTCAGCCGCCCGTCATTCGATCGGTTTCACTCACTCTGGTCGCGGATCACCCGGGGAAAACCAGCCAGGCATGGCGTCGGCAAGGTTGCCTCTCTTGACCATCGCGATTTCGACCAGCCGGCCCGCCAGTTCCTTCGCGAAGCCGACACCATTCAGGCCGCGGTCTGGATTACCGCGCGACTCGCCGAGGGGCTCGAACATGCCCACTCACGGGGACTCCTCCACCGCGACTTGAAACCCTCCAATATCCTGATCGCGGCCGACGGCACTCCGATGCTCCTCGACTTCAATCTCTCGACACTTTCCCGGGCGAGCGACGCTGAAGAAGGCGAGAAAGCGATGCTCGGAGGGACGTTGCCCTACATGTCGCCCGAACATATCGACGCCTTCAATCCGGAGGGCACGACTCCCCCCGAGGCCGTCGACGAGCGGTCGGACGTCTATTCTCTTGGTCTCATCCTGTTCGAAGCGATCGCCGGCTCGCACCCCTTTCACGAACCGCCACCGGGCACTCCTCTGCTGCTGGTCATCAAACACCTCGCCGATCAACGGAGGGTCGCGCCCTCGGTTCGGACGGTCGTGCCGGCGGCTCCCTGGAGCCTCGATTCGATCCTCCGCAAGTGCCTCGACCCCAATCCCGCCTTGCGCTACAGTCGCGCCCGCGATCTCAGTGAAGACCTTAATCGATTCCTCGACGACCAACCTCTCAAGCACGCCCCCGAGCCCAGCGTCAGGGAGCGTGTCGAAAAATGGATGAGGAGAAATCCGAGACTCTGCGGAAACACGTCGATCGCCGCCCTCGCGGCGCTCGTGATCTTCGCCTTGGGGGGCCTCATCGGGCTCTTCTCGACCAATTCGCAAAACCTTTCTTCCAGGCTTAAACTCAAAGTTTTCCAGGAAGAAGTCGACCAGTCCCGATTCCTGCTCAACGTCGCAAGCGGACCGACCGAGCATCGTGCGCAAGGGACGAAACTCGCGCAACGAACCCTCGACGGACTGACGATCACTCACGACGGCGACCTCGGTTCTCGATCCTGGGTCCGCCGGCTGACACAAAGCGAGCAAATCGCAGTTCGCCAGGACGCCTCGGAATTGATGCTCCTGATCGCTCGCGCGGTCGTGGCCGATGCCGAGCGTTCCAAGGTCGAAGCGCGAAAAGGCGAAGCCCTTAAGCATGCGATCGCCTGGCTCGACACGGCCGAGCACCTCGACCCCGCTCCGCCTCCGGCGCTGTTCGCGGAACGGGCGCGTTACCACTCCGCACTTGGTGAGTCCGGACTCGCGGCGAAAGACCGCAATTGCGAAGCGGCTACCGGTCCGGTCACCGGACGAGACTTCGCCCTCCTCGGAACAATACGGCTCGCCAGGGGGAACCTCTCCGGGGCCGAAACTGCGTTGGTACGCGCTGTGGAACTGGAACCGAGGCGATTCTGGGCATGGTACGCACTCGGACACACACGATTCGAGCAGGGACGTTTTGTCGATGCCGCCGCCGATTTCCTGTACTGTTCCTATCTCGAACCCAAATTCGCCTGGCCGCGTTTGAATCGTGGTCTCTGTCTGGTTCGCGTCGGCCGCCTCGGGGAAGCACGTACCTGCTACGAACAAGCCGTGGCGGCCAACTCACGATTCGCCGAAGCCTGGATCAACCTCGCGCTGGCCGACCTCGAGTTGAACGACATCCCCGCCGCGGAAGGGGCGATGACCAAGGCGGTGGGATTGGGCCGAAACGGGTCGTCGGAATACCTCGTTCTGGCCGAGATCAAGGCCCGCCGAGGCGACCGCGACGGGGCGGAAGCGCTTTTCTCCCGGGTTTTTGCGGAAAGAGGCGAGAGTGCGTCATTGCTCGCGGCCCGAGGAATTTTCCGGATCGAGTTCGACCATGAGCGATCGCTCGCCGACCTCCGCCGCGCCACCACACTCGACCCGACCGAAGCGAGAGCGCACTACGGACTCGCCCTTGCCCTCCGAGGCGACTCGCCGCGGGAAGCCTTGAAAGAGGCCGACGAAGCACTCTCGGCCGACCCGTCCATGCTCGACGCGCTCCAGGTGCGTTCGCTTCTCCGCGCCAGAGCGGGAGACCTCGCCGCCCTGGAAGACGCGGAGCGTCTTTGCCAGGTGCCGACACCGCACCGCCTCTATAACGCGGCCTGCACGCTCGCGATCCTTATCAAGACCGCAGGCGAAAACCGCTTAGCCTCCCGCGCGATCGAACTCCTGGGGCGCTCCCTCGACGCCGGGATCGCCATCGAGATTGCCTCTCAAGATCCGGATTTCGAATCACTCCAGCGCTTCCCCGCGTTCGCCGAATTGATCGCCAAGCATCAAGACAGGACCCGGGCTCGGCCTTGATTGGCAGTCGTGGCCAGGATGGGTTGTGGCCGCGACGAATTTGTGGAGTCAGGATTTGATCGAGCGAAGGCTCTTCCGGTGATCCGGGCGGCTGGGCGATCTGATCCTAAAACGATCGATTACCGATGTCCAATGGCCGACAAAACCAGATAAATCGTCCGTCGTCCATCGGTCATCGGCCATCACGGCGGTCAACCGCCTGGAACACCGGAAGAGCCCGAGCGAACCAATTTCTTGGTTTTTCCAAGAATTGAATTGAGATCGATCACCTGGACCGGTATGACTTCGCGTAAAGTCTTCCTTTACCGTGGAGGTGGCGAAGCCCGGAACGTAAGGCTTTCCTTTCCGTTCTCGTATCAGCGTAAAGATTCGATTGTTTGGCTCTTGGTGGCGATTCGTTCGCCGAGAGAAGTCACGCGATCGCGGAAAACTTGAGGATGCCCCCATGTCTGAGGATTCTCTGCCGCTGAAACCAGCCCTCAACCGATTCAATTCGACCATCACGCTCGTCGTCCTTGGCGCGGCCTGGGTTTCCGGCTTCGGGACGTATTCCCGCGCAAATGAGGAACCGGGTCAATCCGTGGAGGAGGCGCAAGCACTTCCGATCAAGGTCATGGCACGTACTTCGGGGACGCCTCTGAGGATCGGCGAGAAAATCACGGCGACCTTGAACGCAGGGAGCGTCTTTCGAGTCGAACGGCGAGAGGGTGAATGGCTCTGGATCGATTCCGGAGGAATCCAGGGGTGGGTGAAATCCGCCGGCGTCGTGGGAATCGACGCCGCCGTCGCCGTCTTCAACAAGGCGATCGAACAGAACCCCGAAGCCGTCGAGGGCTATCTCGGTCGTGGACTCGCCCGCGAGGCGCATGGGGAGCACGACGCGGCGCTCGCCGATTTCAGCAAGACGATCGAACTCGACCCGAAAAATCATTGGGCCTATCACGACCGGGCGGCGGTGTACCATGCGAAGCAAGATTATGCTCACGCGTTGTCCGATTCCGACGAGGCGATTCGGCTCGACGCCGCCGAGGCGGCCCATTGGGCGAATCGTGCGAGCGTCCAATTCGCCCTCAAGGAATACGATAAGGCGATTGCCGACTATAACGAGGCCGTCGCCCGGTTGAAGGGCGACGAGGCGACTTTCGACGCCGAAGGAACCCCGGGACGGACTCAAGGCAGGCGCCTCGCGGTCAAGTGGACTTGCGGCCGCGCCGAGTGCCGGGTCGCCAAGAACGCGGCGGAGAAGGCCGCGGGTGATTACGCGGAAGCCTTGAGGATCGACCCGGGCGATCCGATCACGATGAATTCATTCGCCTGGTTGCTCGCGACGACGGAGAATTCGCACGTCCGAGACGGGATGAAGGCGTTTGAACTGGCCGCTCAAGCCTGCGACTTGACCGGTTTCAAGAACCATCTCTGCCTCGACACGCTCGCCGCATCGTACGCGTGCGCCGGGGACTTCGCGGCCGCCGTCAAGTGGCAAGTCGCCGCCATCGCATTAGTGGGCTCTGACGAACGCCTTGCCGCCGGCTATCGGCAACGGCTTGCGTTGTTCATGAAGAACAAGCCTTTCCTCGATGTCGCCGGCCCATGATTGATTCGCTGGATGACGAGAGGACGAGGGCCGGTTGTATCGGCGGCTCAGAGAGTCGGATTCGGATATCGTTGCTCGAATCGTAAGCTCAACGGCGTTTCGAGACCGTGTCGTTCGAGATTGGACGCGTCTCGAAAGACGTCGCGAGTCGGCCCGACGGTCGCGACGCGTCCGCCGTCGAGGAGGACGGTCCGGGCGCAAAGTTCGAGTGCCATTTCAAGGTCGTGCGTCGCGATCAGTTTTGTCGCGGGAAGTCCCCGGATCAATTCGATGAACCGGCGACGGCCTCTCGGATCGAGGTTCGCCGATGGCTCGTCGAGCACGAGCACCGAGGGACGGCAGGCGAGAACTCCGGCGAGACAGACGCGTTTTCGCTCCCCGAAGCTCAGGTGATGGGGAGCACGGCCCGCGGACGATTCCATGTCGACCCGGGCGAGGCACTCAAGGGCGACGCGCCGGGCCTCCTCGCGATTCATTCCGAGATTGAGTGGCCCGAAGGCGACGTCCTCGATCACGGTCGGGCTGAAAAGCTGATCGTCGGGGTCTTGAAACAGCAAGCCGACGCGTCTGCGAATCTCAGGAGCATTTCGCGAATCGACGGTCATCCCGTCGATCCAGACGCTCGGACTGTTTTCGCCCGGCGCGCCCCGATGGCGTGGGTCTCCGTGGGCGTGAACGGTCGGCTTCTCCCGGCCGGGAAGAAGTCCGTTGAGATGGAGCAGCAGCGTGCTCTTCCCCGCTCCATTGGGACCGACAAGCGCCACGCTTTCGCCGGGCAGGATCGTGAGGCTCACGCCCCGCAGAGCGTGCCTGCCGTCCGGGTAGCGATAATTCAGGTCACGGATCAGGACGGCAGGCGGGGCCTCACCGGGGTTCGTCAATTCGCTCGTCATCACACGTCCGCGCGTTCAGAGGTCGTTGATTCCGAGTGGTCGCCGGTGGGGCGGAGCGATCAGGCCGGCTCGTCGAGAGACCGCAAAGTTCCGTCCCAACCCCGCGAGAGCATCGCCGCGTGAACGCGTTCGGCGCGCTCGAAGGAACGGAGAAAAAGCACGCCGATCAGTCCGGTGAGCAGGCCCCAGTCGAGCTGACCCGAGCGCCGGAACGTTCGTGCCTTGCGGGCCTGAACCATTCGCTCGAGCTCGTCGGCGAGCACGAACAGATAACGGTACATGAACTGGAGCGTCGCGACCAGGATCAACGGCACCCTCAGCCCTCTTAACGCCCGAAGAATCGCGTGAAAGGGGGTGACGTGAGCGAACAAGACCGTCGCCAGGAACGCGAGGCTGTCTTTCGCCAGGAGTGTGAGCACCACCACCGCAAGCCCGTACGTCGCGCGTTCCGGCCGCGAAGGTGCCACGGTAATGGTCAGAAAGCCGAAGAGAGCCAGGAAACCCAGCCAACGGAGGGCGAGTTCCCGAGGGGGTACTCCCGAAACGCCGATCAAAAACGCGAGAACCAAGCCCTCAGCCGCCAGCGGTTTCCAGTTCCCGATCGGAGTGGCGACGACCGCGAAGACGAAGAGGAGGGTCGCGATCAACTTCCGACGCGCATTGATCCGTTGAAGTACACCGTCCCGGCGACCGTGGCGTTCGAGGTCATCGAGCCTCATCGCCAAGGCCTCCGGCTTTGGCGAGAACAGGGTTCACGTCGGGTGCATGCGGCTTGAGGCTGTTCAAGCCCGAGGCGAGTGCGATCGCGAAGCCGAAAACGACCAGGGTGCCGATCGCGCCCGACGTCGCCGTGGCCATTTTCAGCGAGAATCGGTCGAGACCGGGAAACTGATAATTTGGGAGGGGCGGAGGAACGGTGGGAGCGGACCTCTCCGCCGAGGGAGTGAACCTCAGGTTGGATTCTCCGCCGACATATTCGAGTCCGTCTTCATACGAAGACGCAAAAGGGGCGAGGAAAATCCCGACCGCCAGGGCACACGCCAGTCCTGCCGCGCCGAGTCGTACCCAGCCTCCTCGACGCGATGCGTGCCCGCCGTCCGACTCGTCGGCTTCGACGCCTTCAATCAGGTCCGGCCGGGTTCGGAGGATGAAGCGGACCACCATTCCGGTGATCAACGCTTCACCGACTCCGATCACCGCGTGGACCATGGTCATCAAGCTGAGGACTTGAAAGAAGTCGTGACTTCGTCTTGACGCGGCGAGTTCGATCGAGAACGCCCCGGCGGCGAGAATCACGGACAGCCATGCCGCGATCATGGCCCCGACCAGGACGCCGGTTCGGCCGCCGATGAGCCGACGGATCGGCGTGTAGATCAGCGACCCCACGCCCGCGCCGATCAACCCCATGTTAATGAAATTGGCACCGAGGGCCGTCAACCCGCCGTCGCCGGAGAGGAGGCACTGGACGATCAGCACGGCCGCGATCACCACCGTTCCTCCCCACGGGCCGAGCATCACGGCGGCGAGTACACCCCCCAGCAGATGCCCGGAGGCCGGGAGGACTCCGAGCGGGAAGTTGACCATTTGCGCGGCGAAGACGAACGCCGCCATGATTCCCATCTTCACCGTGGTCGCTTCCCCGAGCGACCTCTCGAGCGACCTCAACCCGTAGGCCAGTCCCGCCGCGCCGATCACTCCCGTGGCGATGGCCACCTGCGGATCGAGTAACGCGTTCGGGATGTGCATCAACGGGCCTCGCGCCGCGGGTGTGCAAGATTCCGGGAAAGTCTTATCTTAGCCGGCGCGCGCCTCTTCGTCAAAAAGTTCATACCGTCGGCAAGAAGGATTGCAAAGTCCGCCATCAGCCCTTCTTCCCCCGGGAGAAGGTGCCGCGAAGCGGCGAATGAGGGGTTTCTTGCTTTAGGCCGAGACCAGGAACCCTCATCCGGCCTTCGGCCACCTTCTCCCGGGGGGAGAAGGACAGACTTTGCAATCCTCCTGTACCGGCCGCGAGACTGGCAGAGGAGTGGCTAATCCGAGTCCGGGTTGGGGGCGACGGGGGCTTGGAACGGGGGCAGATGTCGGAGCGAAACGAGGTATCGGTCGAACATGGTCTCAAACGCATCGTCATACAGAACCCGTTCGAATTCGGGGCTCCGGCGGTCGCTCACGGCGAGCCGACTTCCCTGGTAGGCCGAGAGATGAGGAAGCGGGACCTGTGTTGTTCCCTTGAAAACCTCGCTCCAGACCTGCCGGCCTTGGAAGGACATCAGAAGCCTGCCCTCAATGTGGCTCAGTCGGTTGGGCGATTGGAGGTAAACATCGTTTTGAAGTTCGTTCAGGGAAATCGTGACCTGGTACGGAGACTTCGCAACCCAAAGGTCGTCCCATGGCGAACTGCCCGGCTTCAACAAATAACCGCGCTCGCGGAGCACGGTCAAAAGCGCTGAGCGAATCCGTTCCTGGTAGCTCGCGTTCGAGCCGTAGGTGAATTGACCCTGAAAAGGCGAAACCACGGTGCCGTTTTGCACGATGATCCGCTCAGCGAGAGTACGCGACGCGTTCTGAAGCCTCTCTCGGTCGAGTTTGGGGAGATCGTCGGCAGTGCGGTACTGGCTCATCGAGAAGTCGAGTGCCTGCTCATAAAGCCCGGCATCGAAGGCATTTCGAGCGAATTTCAGGTCGCCTTCCGCCGACCGGAGGCGAAACGTATCCAGAGTCCTGCCGATCCTCTCTTCCAGACCTGCGAGCGCGGCGTCCTTCCGACACCGAGCCAGAAGCGTCAAGGCGTTTCCGACCCCGCGCCGCGGATCCTCTGTCGATGGAGACTTCTCAAGCGTCATCAGCCTGGCCTCGGCTTCTTTCCGCGCCAGCACGTCGCGACGTTGCTTAAGCGCGTTCCGATCGTGTTGAGGATCAGACTTTTGTGAGACGAGAGTCAGCGCCCCCTCCAGCGACGCGAGGGCCTCGGCGTAGTGCCCCCCCGCCTCCGCCCGGTCGGCGGAGGCGAGGAGATTGCAGAGCGCCTCACTTTCGGCCGATCGCCAGCGCGCCCTAACCATGCGATTGGTTGCCGCCGCCGCGATCGCCAAGATGAAGATCGCCGCGACGGGTCGGACCCAGACGGGCCAACGACGTCGATGTTTCCAGGCCCGGTCGGACCGCATCCTGCGGATCGGCTCGGCGCGAGGGAGGAAAGGGGCTTCGACCCACGTCTGGCACCAGTCGCAACGGACCTGCCGGCCGGGAGAAAGACTGGTCAACGTGATGACGCAACCGCATTCCGGACAGGCAAATGATCCGCCCATCCACAAGCCCCCCCGCTTCGGGAACGGCGGCGCGATCCATGCCCCGGCGCTCGAATCGTTGTCCTCCCCGATTCCACGTCATGACACCGACGCGGAACCTCTCGCCGGTCATTCTAACCGTTGAAATCCGTTCTTGCCCGATGATTATCGAGCAATCAACGAATCTTAGATCATTGGATGATGGCAAGCAGGGATGGACTTCGGCCTTCGACGTCGATCGTCTTAGGTCTTCGCCGGAGAGATCGCGGCGGACCGAATGGTGGAGGTCGATCCGCCTTTGATCAGCAAGTCGTGCAATGGTTGATGAGCCAGGTATCGACATCAGAAAGCATCGGAGAGGTGATCTTGTGCGCACAAGGATAGGACTGAAAGGCGACTCGCAGTCCACCGGCGCGAAGGGTGGCCACATCCCGCCGTGCCCCCCGGACAGGCACCCGCGCGTTCCACTCCCCGTGGACGACGAGAATCTTGAGTTCCCGGCACGCCTTCAACCGGCCGAGAGGGCGGAACCCGCCGGGAACCCAACCGTTGATGGCGACGACACCCGCGAAGCGTTCCGGGAACGTCAGCCCCAGGCGATAGGCGACCGCCGCACCTTCACCGATTCCCACGAGAAAGATCCGCTCGGAGTGGACGTGGAGCGAGCGTCGCGTCTCCCGGATCGACGAGAACACGTTGTCTTCAAGGAGGTCGATGGCGTCGGGCGAGGAGCCCGAGAATCGGCGGCGGACGATCTCGGAGTCGGAAAGTCCCTGCCGGATTCGAGGGGCATGACGGTCGGGTCGGGCGAATTCCGGACCCCAACCGAATCCTTCGACTCTTCCACGACGAGTCACGGGTTCATCACCGCGCAGACTCAGTCCGACGTAGTTTCGCCAACTCATCGCCGGCATGGCCCGGACCATTTGTTGTTCGTCATGCCCGCGGGAGTGGAACATGACGAGAAGCGGATACGGGTAATTGGGTTCATAACGCTGGGGGATGAACCGCGTATCGACGAGCGGAGCCCGACCCGAGGTCGTCGTCTCGAAAGAGGGGGCGTCGAGCCGGTCGTTGGACATCGGGAAACGCTCCTGGGTGCAGACGCGTGAAGGCGATTTTCGGGAGTCTCATCACTGCCCCACGCCGGCGTCCCGATCCGAGAAAGAAGGACGTGTCGGGTAGGTATGAATTCTGTGCAAAGCATAGCCAGGAAATTGCCGATCTTCAATAAATCGCCTCGTTAATTTCCATTTTGTCTCAAGTTTTTTTCAACCGATCCGTAAGATGGAACAATTGCCCGAAACCTAAACGGTTGTGACGGATATGTGGCTTCACCGAATTTCTTAGTTTCTGAAAAACGGGAGGACTTGGGTCGGTTCTGAGTACGGTTTGCGATTGATCGATGGCGAGTCTTGGGAAAGCCCGGCGAGGGGTGCCGGGCGTTCTCGAAGTCGGGTTGGACGGACTCATTTCGGGTGCCGTAACGCGGCGTTACGCCTTGTTCTTGAATCCGTTCTTCACGAAGTTCACCAGCCTCCCCGGGAAAACCTTGAGATTGTGTTCAAGCGTATGTCGGGCTTTGAGCGAGGCGGCCTTTTTCTGCGCCGCGACTCGCCCCGCAGTCCTGGCCGCGGCTTTGGCTTCGGCCGGGGTCAGGGGGGTCGTGACGCTGCTTGAAGTGGTCGTGACGGTGGGAACGGCGAGCTTGATCTGGGGTGTCACCGCCGCGGTATCGGAGCGGCTGGCGAGGTCGACGGCGTGCTCGGGATCGACGAGGACGGCAATCCTGCCCGCCGATGACGAATTGAGAGTCATGCCGTTGGGCAATGTGCTGGGAAGCTGGAGGTTCTGGACAACGTTCTGGGAATAGCCCGCCGCAAGGCCGTTGAGCTGGGCGTCGCCGAGGTAGATGGTGTTGTTGAGCGAACCGTCGGGGCCGACGAGCAGGAATCGGACCCGGTACGGGCCGGAGGCTCCCTGTCCCACATTCTTGATCACGGCGGTCGCCTGGAACGACTGACCGAAGGTCAACGTCGTGTTGGGCGTCTTGATCGACACTGCGGAGAGGTCGGCCTTGGCGGCGGTGGCGACCGTCATGTTCGTCGCGGTCGCGATGGTCAGTTGGGCGGTATCCTTACCGGCTCCCTGACTGACTCCGCGCGGGAAAATGTTGTTCGTGGCGTAGTCGGCGTCTTGAACCAGCGAGACTGTGAACTGCGTCGCCCCCGCGAGAGCGGCCGGCGGTGCCGCGGGGAGCGCGACCGGCAAATTCACGGCACCGGTCTGCCCTGCGCCGATGGCCGGGACGGCCACGGTTCCCACGGTGAAATCGGCCGCGCCTCCCGGAGTCGAGCCGAGGGGGGTGAAGACGACCAGGGCACGCGTGGGCGGTGCGTTTCCCGCCCCGGTGTTCATGACCTGGGCCGTGAGCTGGAGCGTGTCTCCCCAGTTGATCGAGCCCGGGGAGACCGTGAGCGAGGTTCCCACGAGCGAGGCGGGCTGATGGGAGACAATGCTCACCGGCGCCAGGTCGATCCCGGCGCCTCCCACGAGCGTCCAGGCGTTGGTCGCCTCACTCAGGGCGTTCGCGGGATCGATCCGTTCGCCGATGTAGACCGTTCCCGAAGCGCCCAGGCCGTTTGTGGCGACGGACGGGTAGGCCACGGTCTGGCTGTACGCGGTCGTCGCGCCGGGCTGAAGGCCCGCGGGGATCGTCGCCTGCCCGAGGATCACTTCAGTCGCCGAAGGACCGGCGGTATTTGATGCGTAAATGGCGACTTGGAAAGGAGTCGTCGTTGCGGCACCACCCGTGTTGGTGATCTTGCCGGTGACCTGGATCGCGTCTCCCGGCGCCACATTTGACACCGTGCTAAAGGAGACGGGGTGGAGGTCGGGCAGCGTGGTGACCACGGCACTCGTCGTCGTCGTCGTGTCGGTGGTCGTCGTGCCGGTCGTTGTCGCGGTGGTCGTGGACAGGAGCTCGCGCGATTCGAGGGGCTCGAAGCGGAGCAGGATCGGTCCGCGCCCCCAGGCGCGGCGGCGGGCTGCGGCCCGGCGTTGATTGGTAGGCATGGAACGACTCCTCCGTGAGTGCATGCTGGCCCGGACGAATCCCATCTTGGGACTTAACGCGGACGATATACCGAGCCGCCGGAACGGTCAATCCGAAGTGCGCGAACGACCTGATGAAGGTGCTC
>JAYUFP010000735.1:0-11809 GCA_043738665.1 Isosphaeraceae bacterium | reverse complement strand
CCTTGAGGTTGAAGACCGTGAGCTGGTCCGCGTCCGCGATTGCGAACGCGTAAAGCCCAACGCGATTCCGGCCGCTATGATCGTATCGTTCAGCTCGTCGTGACATTTCGCCTGATCCGGCGTTAATTGCGTGTCGCATCCCTGTGTCCGATCGCCCCAACAACGCATTCCAAATTGACAACGGCGAGTGAGCAAGAACGACCTCGCCCAATTGTCGTATCCCGAATACGGGAATGGGGCGGGTTCTTCAGATTATGCCATGAATGAGGCTGATATTTCTTCTTCCGCTCCCATGTAATCGTTGATCCAAGGGAGCGGAGACTTGTCGCCAACTCGGACCAACCAAATGGCGATTGCCCAATCGCCGCGTCGGCAATTAGACCCAAAAGATCAGCAGTTACCACCCTATTGCGTAAACTGTTCGCCTTAATAACGTATAGCGCTTTCGTCTCTAAGGTCGCGTCGCCTCTTGAGGACCGCGAACGAATGGGGTAAAAAACGAATATCTCGGAGGGCCGGCATGCCCCCGAGGCGGTCTTTGCAGAAAAAGATGTTCCGTGTTCGGCTGGGCTTGCTAGCCCCCGAGCTTGGGATCGCACCTTGGGCAGCACCCCAAAATGACGACCTGCGATGAAGGTACGCCAACGAGTTCGGCGGGTCAAGTCCCCTCTTTTGTCCAGGTTTTCAACGCCCTGCTCTACTCGGGCATCGATTCGGACGCGCTGCATGTTTATCTGATCCTTCTGGACCATAGCTGGCGAACGGGTTTCTGCTGGCTGTCCGACCGCACGATCGGCGGCTGGCTCGGGAAATCACAGGGCACGGCGTCAAGAATCCTCAAAAGACTCGAGGACCGACAGCTTATTGTTCGGTCTCAGGTCGAACCTTCCGATGAGAATCCAACTGGACGGCTGATCACAGTGAACGGTCGGGTGAAGCCCTACCTCAAATCTGAGGCAGGGGGTGCCTCAAAGCGTGGTCGGCCCCCTGCCCCAAATTTGGGGCACGATCTTAAATTAGAAGAGAAGAAAGAAAATGGGCCGGCGGCTGCGGGAAGGCAGCCGGCCCCTGAACAGACTCAGACAATCGAAGAGCAGATTGCCGAGTGGCGGGACTTGACCCAGAACCCGTGCGCGTCGATCGCCCGGATGGCGCGTCGCAAACTCGATGAACTAGAAGCGACTCTGGACGCCGAGAAGCCACGTCTATTCGACGCTATCTAGCGTAGAACGACGTACAGTTTAGAGAAACAGAGGTTGTTACGCACAGAAGGCGGCCGAAATGAACGTAAACACGATATATTCGCGGACGTTGTGACGTATAGCTTTACGTGTTTTGAGTAGTGGCAAGGAGGCAGCGTATGGTGTCAGTGTATACGTTTGCCTTCTTCGCTCTCCGGTAGTACGCCGCGCTTGACGTGGTCTCGGTTGCCAACCGCTTACCAGGCTTTGTTCGCACCCCAAGGTCTATCCCCGACGTCCGGCTGACGAGGAGTGGCGTTCTTCCAGGGGAGCACACCCTCCCCTGCTCCATGATACGCCGAACGCGTCTCCGGACCGTCCCGGGGATGTCCCTGCCTTTGTATGGGAAATGCCCCGTACCCCGATCATCGGCCTCGGGAGGGGCCCGCCAATGCCCCTGAATCGAGTCGTCGTCAAGAGCACCGACCTGAAGCCGAAAGTCGTCGACGCCCGCCACCCGTTTTACACCAGTTCCGTCGCCAACTGGCGGAAGTGGAGACTGACTTACGAGGGCGGCGACCGCTTCATCCATCAGTACCTCCGCCGCTTCTCGAAGCGCGAGGACGACAACGACTTTGCCGACCGCAAGTTCGTGACGTATTGCCCCGCCTTCGCGAAAGCGGCAATCAACGAGGTCAAGAACGCGATCTTCCAGCGGACCGTCGACGTGAGCCGAACCGGGGGTTCCCCGCTCTACCAACAAGCCGTCGCGGGCTTGAACAACGGCGTCGACCTGCTCGGCGCGACCATGAACAGCTTCATGGGCCGTCGACTGCTCCCGGAACTCCTGAGCATGGGCCGCGTCGGCGTCTACGTCGATATGCCCCAGCTCCTTGGCCCCACGAAACTCGACGCAAAGGGGAAAGCCCCGTACCTCTACTGGTACCCTGCCGAGGACATCCTTTCCTGGACCCTGGACATGGGTGAGAGCCCCAACAAGTTCAAGGAAATCCTTCTCGCCGACACGATCGTGCAATCGAACGGCGACGAATACTACCTCCCGTACAACTCTCTCCGCCGCTACCGACACGTCTGGAAGGACGAGAACACCGGCAACGTCTGGATCCAGTTCTACGACGAGAGCGGGGAAGCCTCCGGGCAGTACGAGGGCGAAGAGCTGGCCGACCCGATCGAGCTGAACATCCAGCGCATCCCGTTCGTCCTCCTGGAAATCAGCGATTCGCTGTTGATGGACGTCGCCAACTACCAGATTGCCCATCTGAACCTCGCGTCCTCCGACATGGCCTACCTCCTCAAGGCCAACTTCCCGTTCTACGTCGAGCAGTTCGACCCAAGGACGCAGAGCCCCTTCCTTAAGAACGAAGGGGTCAACCAGAGGCCTCTCCAATCGACGGTGCAGCAGGTCGCGTCCGACGGCTCGACGACCGCCGTCGTGAACCCGGACAAGGTGCAAGAGATCCGGGTGGGGGTCGCCTCCGGCCGCCGCTACCCGATCAACACCGCCCAGCCGGCGTTCATCAGCCCGTCGACCGACCCGGTCACCGCGAGCATGGAGAAGCAGACCCAACTCAAGCGGGAGATCCGCGAGCTGATCATGCTCGCCATCAGCAACCTCTCGCCGAAGCCGGGGAGTGCGGGCGGGTCGGAGCAAGGGGATTCGGGGCTCGAAGCCGGGCTCTCGTACATCGGCCTGGAGCTGGAGCACGCCGAGCGGATGATCGCGTCGTACTGGGCTGCCTACGAGGGGTCCAGGCCGGCCACGGTCAGCTACCCGGAGAGCTACGATCTCAAGACCGACAAGGACCGCCGCCAAGAGGCCGCCGACCTCGAAAACCTGCTCGACAAGCTCCCGAGCAAGACCTACCAGCAGGAGATCGCGGTTCGGATGGCGAAAGTCCTGCTCGGCCCAAAGGTGTCGGCCGAGACGCTCGCCAAGATCAACGACGAGATCCGCTCCGCGACCGTGATCACGACGGCCCCGGAGACCGTCGCGTCCGACTTCGAGGCCGGGTTCGTCGGCGTCGACACGGCAAGCAAAATCCGCGGCTACCCGGCCGGCGAGGTCGAGAAGGCCAAAAAGGACCACGCCGACCGGATCAGCCGGATCGCGATTGCGCAATCAAAGGCGGGCGGCATGGGTGCCAACGCCAACCCCGAGGCGCGAGGCGTCCCGGACGCGGGGGCGAACCCCGCCGGGGGCCGGGAGGAGAAAATCGCGGCCAACGATACGACGCTTTCAGGCGAGACGGGCGACCGGACCCGAGGGGAGGGGAAGTAAGTGCTCCGTTTCTTCGACGGTTTCGACTCGTACGTCACGGCCGACCTCGGCCTCCGCTACAACATCCCCGGCGGCGGCTCGATGCAGATCGTGCCGTCGATCGGGCGGTTCGGGTCGGGGGCGCTCCGCAACCAGATCTCCGGCGGAGGCGAGACGCTCGCGAAGTTCTTCGACGACCAGGCCACATGGATCGTCGGGGTCGCTTATGCGTTCGCACCGTCCGGCAAGGCGACCACGATCATCGCTTTCCAGGACAGCGGCCAGGGACAGGTCGAGCTGTACATGAACACGAGCAACATACTCCAGGTCCGCCGCAACGGTACGGTGATCGGGACCGGAACGCACGTCCTCAGCGCCAACACGTTTTACTTTCTCGAATTCAAGGCGACGATCAGCTCGTCGATCGCCGCCCACTCGTGTGTGGCGCGGATCGGCGGCGTGGTCGAAATCGACGTCGCCGCCGGGTCGAGCACCGACGCGCAAGGGACCGGCAAGGCGAACCGGGTCTGCCTCTTCTACGACCAGTTCCAGACGCAATCGACACACGACGACCTTTACGTCTGCGACGGGACAGGATCGACCTCGAACGATTTCCTCGGCGACAGCCGGGTCGAAGACCTCTCGGCGACCGGCCAGGGGCACTACTCCGACTTCTCCAGGAACACGGGATCGACGAACTACGGCGCGATCAACGAGACGAGCGCTAACGGCGACACGTCGTACGTCTACTCCAGCACGGTCGGCGACAAGGAAACGTACACCTTTCCGAGTCTGGCGAGCACGCCGACCGCCGTCTACGGCGTCCAGCTCGTCGCGATCAGCCGAAAGGACGACGCCGGGGGCCGGGCGCTCACCCCTTTGATCCGCCACGCATCGTGTACTCGTCGTATACCGCCGGCGGAATGATCCGACAGCCAGGCCGATTTGTGACCACGGCCCGTCGATTCGTCCCTTGAGCATGAGCCTCGGCCTTGATCACGACCGGTTGCGACTCCGGCCAAGTCTCCGCTTGATAATCAACTAACATGAACAACCGTTGAGGCTGATTGGTCTTCTCATACTCTTCAGACGCTTGCTTCCGCAGGTCTTCACTCAAGTCGCGAAGCCGGGAATTCATGCCGATTCCGAAGGTGTAAGTGAGCCTCAACTCTTGGCAGACGTCATACAATTTGGGAACGCCCAGACCCGCGTCACCCCGAACATGAATCTGCACGTCGGGCCAGACAGCCCGAAGTCTTGCCGCGAGATATCGCAAGTCGTTATCAACGCCGAGCGAGGCATGACACGTTCCATGCCGCAACCCAACGAGTGCCGTTATATCATTTTCGGCACAGGTGATGACCGTCGGAAGATACTGAAATTGTTCATAGTATCCGTGAAACATGGTGAGTTGCTGGTGACCATGCGTGGGGTCGTCGAATGCGTCTATATCAAGAGTGATATGATGTGGTAATTTATAAAATGATTGGATGAACTGGTCAGCTATGGCGTCGCGCAACCGCCAGAGATCGGCAATCGAAACCGCGTTTTCGAAGCGTGAGAGAGTGGGCTGACTGGCAAGGTTTGGGCCGTCTGGAAGTCGGTCGGCGACGATTTTGAAGACGGGATCGGATCGGAGTGTGTCGTGATCGTTCTGATCTTCGTAATCGGCGAGAATGCCATAAATGCGTTGCCGGACCATGCTAAGCAGCGACTGCTGAGTCAGGTTGGGGTCGCGCTGGTCGTGAAGTGCGGCTGCGAACTGTTCGGTAAGTTTGATGCGATCGTCGAGTTGTCTGATAGGCAAGAGGCCGGCATCGCTGGAGAGCGGTGCGGAAGAAACTTCGATTTCGATGGGTCGGGAGGGGAAAAAATCGAAGCAAAAGAGTGGGACAGAGTGTAAAGTCATAGAGGGCCTCCGCGTGAGTGTGTAACGTGCCGTGTATCAACACGTTAGACGCTTCCGGAGGCCTCTTTGTTTGAACCGCGGTGAATAATCCGGGTTAACGGCATCACCAACCAGGGCAAGAACTACGTCATGAACGCCGGTTTCGCGACCGGCGCCATCATCGCCCTGGGGAACTGGTTCCTGGGGCTGATCGACAACGCCGGCTCCCCTGCCCTGGCGTCGGGCGACACGATGGCCAGCCACGCCGGCTGGACCGAGTTCTCCGGCTACAGCGGCAACCGCCCGGCGTGGGGGCAGGCGACTTCGACGGCGCAGAGCCTCACCAACGCTACCCCGGCCTCGTACACGATCAGCTCGGCGGGCACTCTTTACGGGTTGTTCGTCGTTTCGGTCAACACGGGCGGCACGGGGAGCGACGTCCTCTGGTCGACCGCGGCTTTCACCGCGCCGGTGCCGGTCGCGATCTCAGACTTGATGAAGGCCACGTACACCCTCGCCACGTGACTCCAAGGCCCGGCGACCCGCCCGGGTCGTCCGGGCCTTCCCCTTTGGAGTCACGCATGGCCACGATCACCGTCGACGTCTTCGACACTCTCTACCTGTTCGACTTCGGGGCCATCCACGGCCGTGTCGTCAACCTTCACGTCACCGACTTCCTGGCGTTCGCGCAGTCCGACGGCGACAACGCGAACCGCCACGAACTGGCGGCGGCCGACGTCCTGGAGATCTCCGACTTCGCCGACGCCTCCGGGGACTGGAACCGGGCGGTCACCGACACCCTGGTCTTCTCCCAGACGGCCTACCGTCCGAGGTCCGGGTACGCTTACCAGAACCTCGTGATCGCGCAATCAGCGGGCATCGGGCCGGGCGTCAGCGGGTGGCAGACCCTCGCCTTTCGCGAGGCGGTGACGGCGGTGCCGACCAAGGCGGCCGGCGACGTGCTCGTGTTCGTCGAGACGCTCGCCGTCCGACACCTGTTCGCCCGTCCGGCGTCGGACACGCTCGTGTTCGACCAGAGCGTGACGGTCTACATTCCGTCCGCGTCCTGGGTCGGCGTTGTCCTGCCAACGCTTTCCCCGGCGGCCACCGTCACACTCACGTCCGCGGGCGTGGCGGGCGTCACCCTCCCGGCCCCCGACTTCGGCAACACCGAGGAGCTGGGGCAGACGCGGATCGCCAGGAACGCGCGGGGCGGCACGTTCATCATCGCCCGGCCGACGATGTGGCCGACGACCGACGAGTTCGGCCTGACATTCACCTACCTCTCCTACGCCCAGGCCGAGGCGCTCCGCGCCTTCGTGAACGCGACCGTCGGCAGGCTCTGCACGTACCTCGACCACGAGGGCAAGAACTGGTCGGTGGTCGTCACCAATCCCGAGATGGCCGTCACACAGCCCAGGCGGTCCAACTACTCCGCCTCCCTCAAACTCCTGGTCGCCATATGAGAAACCTCACCAGCGGCGTCTTGACCAAGGTCCAGCAGCGGTTGGGGTCCGAGCCGCTCTTGATCGTCGGCGTCAAATGGGAAGACCCCGTCAAGGGCCAGGAGTACCTCTACGGAGACAAGGCACGCGACCAGAGCGACACGTACGGTTTCAGCGGCCCCTACGCGGCGTGGGAGGAGGCGCTCGCGGCGTCGCACGGCTTGACCTCGTCGCTCGCCCCCTACCAGGGCAAGGTCCTCGAAATCTCGGGGATCGAGGACGTCACGAAGGTGAGCGGTGCCGGGTCCTCGTCCCAGGTCTCGGTGAAGCTCGACGACACCGACGGCAGCATCAAGAAGTTGATCGACACCCACAACCCGCACAAGAAGCCCGTCGTCGTCTACCAGGGGTTCGAGGGCACGAACGAGAAATTCCCCATCTACGAGGGGGAGATCAACACGCCGATCGTCTGGAGCGAGGCTGATCGCACGATCACGTTCGAGGTTGTGACCAAGATCGAGGACCGCGACGTCGGCTTCTCGGCCGAGGAAGGGCAGTTCCCCAACCTTCCCGACGACGCGATCGGCAAGGTCTGGCCGCTCGCCTTCGGCGACGGCGTGAACAAAGTCCCGGGGCTGACGTTCCAGATCAACCCGGTCGGCACCACCACCACAAACGTCCTCGTGCCCGACCGCACCTACGCCCTGATCAAGCAATATCTCCAGATAAAACTGGAGTTCGTAAATGAAGACCTCTCATTGATCCTCTTCTACCAGGTCGTCGCCGAGGCGGCCGGCGACCAGGAGGCGGCCGACGGGTTCAAGCAGCAGTCGATCGACGTTCAGGAGGCCGCCAACAAGGCGCGGGCCGACAACCAGAAGAAGATGGCCGACCTGATGCTCCAGCAGCAGCAGTACGCCTACGCCCAGGCGAACCTGCTCGCCCAGCTCGTCGGTCCCGTCACCCAGGGCAACACGATCCTGCTCAACAAGGCGAAGTATTTTCCCCAGGACACGCCGATCTACGCCCGGGTGGGCGAGTTCGTCGTCCACGGTACGATCCACCGCGACGTCTTCACCTTTATTCTGGTCCAGCCGCCCCTGCCTGTCCCTCACCCGTATAAGGCCGAGGACGGGTCGAACGCCATCAGCTGGATCGTACCGGCGTGGACTGATGCTGATATTTATATTGATCCAATGAACGTGGAACGGCCGTACTTCAACGGTTCGCCGTCGCTGGGGCCGCACGGGGAGGTCATCCCGCCCGGCTACAGCCTCGTCGACTCGATCGAACCCGAAGGTCTGCGTGTGATCCCGGCCGGGTCCGCGGTGACCTTGATCGGCGACGTCAGCATGGACTACATCGTCAACATCATCCCGACTGTCGTCAACCGTGTCTGGGCCTACAAGAGCGTGAACCAGTTCCGGCAGCTTTACCCGATCCCGACCGAATACTGGGTGCAGACGACCACGAAATACGGCGATCATCTGACCGCCCAGGTCGTCCGCCTCAAGCGCCCGCTATCGGGGTACGCTTTTGAGAACTGGGAAGACCAGATCTACGTCGACCAGACGGCGTCCGTCGGGCTGAACTTCGTCGACGTCATCGCCTGGCTGATCGGCAACTACACGACGCACGGGACCGACGACGCGAGCTTCGCCGAGGTGAGGGGCCACATGGCGAAGTACCCCTGCAACTTTTATCTCAACAAGCGGGGCAACATCCTCGCCGTCCTGAGCGAGATGGCCTACCAGGCCCGCTGCGCGATCTGGCTCAAGAACGGCGTCTTCTTCATCCGCTACCTGCCCGTCGAGCGGGAGGCCGACGACACGATCACTGAGGACGAGATCGCGGTCGGGTCGATGTCCGTCTCCTGCACCGACACCGAGGAACTGGTCACAAAAATCCGCGGGAGCTTCGAGACGAATTACGCGCTGGAGAAGCCCGACCTGATCATCGTCCGGGCGAACATCGACCGCTACGGCTTGATCGTCCAGGACGACGACTATTACATCTGGACCGACCCTGTGCTCGCCCAGAAGACGGCGACCTACTGGATCATCCGCCGCAGCAACACGTGGAAGCGGATTACGTTCAAGACGTTTCTCAATCATTTGAACCTTGAGACGTACGACGTGGTGAACCTCGCCTTCTCGTACCCGTGGGTCTGCTCACCCCCGAACACCTACGGGGCGGACGCGGTCGACCCGGCCTCGGGGATCGCCGGATCGGGCAGCACGGTCAAGGGCCTGGTCGAGTCGGCCGTCTACGACTCGGTCGCCAACGACATCACGCTCATGTGCTGGCTGCCGATCCTGTTCGGCGAGATGACGCAGCACCCGCTCGCCTGGCCGGGGTCCTCCGACGTCACCGTGTTCTTCCCGTTCATCGCCGAAGTGTTCGAGGCGCCCCAGCGGCCGACGTTCTACTCGGGGACGATCGCCGGGCTCGTGCCCGTGGCGATGGGCGGCGGCGTGAAGGTGAACGTGATCGACCCGCCCCCGACCAAGAAGCAGGAGGAGGCGAAAAGCGCACAGGGCGAGGCCGTCCCCTCGGACGCCGACGACGAGCCGCCCGACCCGCCCGGGGACGACCCGCAGCCGTATCGGGGGCAAAGGTTGGTGACGCCGAAATACGACTACACCGAAATCTTCAAGCCCGATGTGGTGGCTCAGCTGGTCCCGTCGTCGAGCGTTCCCGGGTTCGTCGTCTCGAAGAACGACGACGGTACTTACGTCGTGGATACGTACCCGTACGGGACGGGCGAGAAGGCGACCCGCGTCAAGTCGGTCCGCCAGCTCCAGATCGCCGACAACGATACGATCCCACCCAAGACCGCGTGCCTGGTCTCGAAGGTCCATTCCACGGACGGTAAGAAGACGTTCAACTACATGCAGGTGCCGGTCTGGCTGGCGTAACGGAATGTGGCAGGCTCCGGTACTCCTCGGCGAAACACAACGCCCGTCAGGTCTGATCGCGCGATCAGTCTTGACGGGCGTCCACGTTTTGGGTCATTTGAGTGACCATGCCCGAGGGAATATTAGGGTCTGGCCGTGGCGAAGAGCCTCGCCGTGATGGGTCGTCCTGGAGCCCGACCAGAAGACCCCATCAAACGGCCAGAGTGGGCAGAATTGAAAGGATTGTCAAATGAGCCGAATTGTTGAGATTTGGGAGAAGAGTTTGGTCGAGACACTCACCTACCGCGGCCTGGAGCGGCGCTGGGTCGAGCCGGGCTCACAGGTCGTGGTCGGCGGTTGGCGGACCCGCGTCTTCAAAGAGGACGAGTGGCATGCCTTCTTCCCGCCCCCTTGGGAAGAACTCACGCCGCCCGCCTCCGCCCTGGAGCACGCCTGACTCACGCGGCCGGTCTTGCGAGGACGCCCCCCCCTGCCCCTTCGGCCCGACCGTGAGCCTCCGGGATTCAGACCATGTGGTTCAAGCGGCATTCAAGTTCGCCTTCTTCTCGACGCGGACGAGCTTGAGCGCCTCGGTCAGTGCGGCCTCGATATCGTCGATGGTCGCGCCGGGGACGGTCAGGTTCACCACGACCTGGCCGCCGGCTACCTTGTAGACGGACCGTGCCGGCTTTGGCCTGGCCAACTCGCGGGCCTGGCTCCGCTTCAGCCTTCCACCCTTGGCCAGGGTGGCAAGCGTCTCCTGCCGCACTGGGTCGGCTACCTTGGAGATTTCGTAGGCCGTGCCGGCCGCGATCTCACCCGCGTCGATGTCGGCCTGGATCGGAGCGGGCAGGCTCAGCAAGGCCAGCGCTTCCGTGACGGACGACGGCGCGACGTGCAAGTGCTCGGCGAGCTGGCGCTGGGACATGCCCCGGCTTTCCATCAGGGCTCGGTAGGCACGGGCCTGTTCGACTGGCTTCAGGTCTTCTCGGACGCAGTTCTCTGTGAGCTGTTCTTCAAGCAGCTCGTCGCCCGACAGAGGTCGTTGTGCCTCGACGCAAAGCAGGTGCGTCAGCCCGGCGATCCCCGCGGCTCTGAACCTGCGTTCGCCGGCCACGAGCACCCACCGGCCCGTATCCTCACTCCAACGAACGCGGGCGGGCATGAGCTGGCCCCTGTCCTTCAGGCTTCGCGCCAGGCGGCCGAGCGCGTCATCGTCGAAGTCCTTGCGGGGTTGGTTCGGGTCCGCGACGATCATCGCGAGCGGGACCGACCTCGCCCCTTTGATGGCCGTGGTCCCTTCGTACTTATCCGTCCGTCCGCTGAGCGCCGGCGCGGGCACAGGCGCTCGGCCGCCGAACTCGGACATCGACTCGTTCATGTTGGCGCCGAGGGTCGCCTTCAATTTGTCTGCCGCTTTCATGCCGCCGTCCTCCCTGCGGACAGTGCTTCGGCCCGGGCGACCAGTTCTTCCGCGACGGCCTGGATCGCCTTGGCGGCGGCACTCTTTGGCTTGTAGAACGCGATCGGCATGCGGGCCGACACCGCCTCGGGATAGTCCTTGGCACGGGGTACGACGGACGAGAACACCTTGTCGCCGTAGAGAGTGCGGAGTTGGTCCTGGTAGGCGGTGTGCAGCGCCGTCCGCTTGTCGAACATGGTGATCAGGAACCCGAGTAGTCGCAGGTCCGGGTTCGTCGCTCCCTGTACGGCCGCAACCGAGCCGGTGATGTCGTAGATCCCTTGGGCACCGTAGTCCTCGGCCTGGAGCGGGACGACTACGGCGTCGGAGGCGGTCAGGGCCGCCCACGAGCAAAGGTGGAGGTTGGGAGGGCAGTCGATCAGGACCACGTCGAAGTCAGTAGCCACGTCCCGTAACAGCGAGCGGATGGCGAACTGCGACGGCCCCCACTCGGACTCGGGCGTCATATTCCAGCGGGTTAGCGCTCGGCCGCCGGGCACGATGCTGACGCCCCGGAAGGTGGTGGCGTGGATCACGGCCTCGGGGTCGGGCGTCGCCTCGGGGCCGAAAAGTGACGCGACGGTTCGCGACGGGTGAAGCGACCGCATCGAGTCCGGCCCGAAGAAGCCTTGGGTAAGGCTGGCCTGCGGGTCGTTAT
>JAYUFP010000734.1:0-3969 GCA_043738665.1 Isosphaeraceae bacterium | reverse complement strand
CCGATTTTACCTGCAATCTCGGTGCCGAGGCCAAGACGAGGCGGACCTTGATCCGAAACCGTTCTCTTGGACTCCATCCAGTGTCGCGTCCCCGTCGTCGTGTGGATTACACTTAGACGACGTTTGAACCTCTCCCTCTCGTTATTCTTTGGACGATTGCTGTTACATGGCGACGCGGGATCTCGTGATCGGTACGGCGGGACACATCGACCACGGCAAAACCGCCCTGGTTCGTGCCTTGACCGGGGTCGATACCGACCGCCTCCCCGCCGAGAAACAGCGCGGGATCACCATCGACCTCGGCTTTGCGCCGCTCGACCTCGACGGGGTTCACGCGGCGTTCGTCGATGTTCCGGGTCACGAACGCTTCATCCGCAACATGCTGGCGGGTGCGACCGGTCTCGACCTTGCCCTGCTCGTCGTCGCGGCCGACGACTCGGTCATGCCGCAGACCCGCGAGCACCTCGAAATCCTTCAACTCCTGGGACTGACCGGAGGCGTGATCGCTATCACCAAGGCTGACCTCGTCGATGACGCCTGGCTCGCCCTCGTGTCCGAAGACGTTCGGGCGCTCGTGGCGGGAACCTTCCTAGAAAACGCGGCCATCGTCCCGACGTCGAGCAGAACGGGAGCCGGCATCCCTCAAATCCGTCAAACCTTAAAAACGCTCTTTGACTCGTCGCCGAACCGACCCGATCCGGGGCTCTTCCGGCTCGCGATCGACCGCGCGTTTACCGTGGCCGGCCACGGGACCGTCGTGACCGGCACCGTGGCTTCGGGGCAAGTCGCCGTCGGCGATGAATTGATCTGGCACCCCGAAGGCCGACCCGTCCGCGTTCGCGGCCTCCAGCGCCACGACAAACCCGCCGTACGGATCGGCCGCGGCGGCCGTGCGGCGATCAACCTCGTCGGCGTCCACCATTCCGAGATCGCCCGCGGGCAAGAACTTTCCGCACGAGGCTACCTGTCGGCGAGTCGCGTCATGGCGGTCGAAATCCGGGCGTGCAAGGACGCCCCCCGGCCGCTCCGACATCGCGGGCGCTACCGCCTTCATATGGGAACCGCCGGGTACACCGTCGTCCTGTCGCTGCTCGACTCCCTGGAAATCCGGCCCGGTG
This sequence comes from Isosphaeraceae bacterium, assembly GCA_043738665.1. Lineage (GTDB taxonomy): Bacteria > Planctomycetota > Planctomycetia > Isosphaerales > Isosphaeraceae > JAYUFP01. Next base: position 2,851 of record JAYUFP010000734.1, on the reverse strand, counting down.
AAACAGCGACCGGACAGCTATTCTTGAAAGAGCCGGGGGTCAGCGTATCGGGCCAACCGTTCGTGCTCCGCGAGGAGAGCCCCGCGGCCACTCTGGGAGGCGGGCGCGTACTCGCCCCAACGTCGCGACGCGTTCGACGTCGCGACAAAGGCGAACTCGCGCGATACCGGAAGCTTGGTTCGACCGATCCGGTCGGACGCGCGGAAGCCGCCCTGGCGGGGTTCGGGCTCAAGGTCTGGAACGAGGCCGCACTCTGTCGCGAGGCGGGACTTCGGGCCGACGAGGTTGAAGCGGTCCTGGCCCGGCTCACAAGAAGCGAGGCGGTGATCGACTTGCCCGTGGGGCCGAGGCGGACGGTTCGTTTGCCTTCGGAATTCGTCTCGGCGCTGGAAGATCGCGTCCTGAGGGCGCTGGCGCGGCTTCATGCGGATCGCCCGAGACAGTCGACCGTACCTCGGTCGCATCTCGTCTCGGAACTCGCCGACCTCGAAAGCGATTCGCTCGTTGGGGGTTTGATCGATCGACTCTCGTCTCGGAAAAAGGTCGTCGTGGAAGGCCGAGCGGTCGCGCTCGCCGGACACGAACCGAAGCTCAGCCAAGGCGAGCGCAAGCTCAAGAACGAGATCGCCGCGGCGTTCCGCTCCGGCGGCTTCAGCCCGCCCGATCTCGCCGACCTCACCGCCGCCGCGGGGGCCAGGTCCGGAGTCGTCCCTGAACTGCTCACGCTGCTCTGCGAAGAGGAAAAAATCGTCGCGTTAGGCCCGCAACTTTATCTCGACTTCGACGCCGAGGCGGACTTGCGGCAGAAAGTCGTCGATCGATTGTGCGACGGGGCGAAACTGACCATGGCAGAACTCCGAGACCTACTCGGCACGACCCGAAAATACGCCGTGCCGATCGGCGAATACCTCGACCGGAGCGGGATCACCACGCGCGAAGGAGACCTTCGCCGCCTTGGACCGGACGGCCACGCACATGCGTCGCGATCGGAGACGATCTTTCCGTGAAAACGCCTCGCGACTTGCCACCGATGAACGACGTTCTCGACCACCCCGCCTTGGCCGGAGCGCAACGGCGGTTCGGACGCGATCCGCTCGTAAGGGCCGTTAAGAAAACGATCGACGACGCACGAGGCCGGTTGCGCCGCGGCGAAAACGTCGAGGTCGACCGCGATTCTCTCGCTCGCAAAGCCCTGGAGACGCTCGAATCCGACCGGCCCGGGCTCCGTCCGGTGATCAACGCGACGGGGGTCCTGCTCCACACCGGTCTCGGACGCGCCCCGTTGGCTGACGAGGCGATCGAAGCCGTCGTCGATGTCGCTCAAGGCTATTGCAACCTTGAATTTGATCTCGACGCCGGCGAGCGCGGGCACCGAACTTCACACGTCTCCACGCTGATTCAAAGACTGACCGGGGCAGAGGCCGCGACGGTCGTCAACAATAACGCCGGGGCTACGGTCCTGGCGCTTCGCGCCCTGGCGAGGGGCCGCGAGGTGATCGTCTCCCGAGGGCAGCTCATCGAGATCGGCGGCAGCTTCCGCCTCCCTGAGATCTTCGAAGTCAGCGGCGCGAGGCTCGTCGAAGTCGGGACCACCAACCGCACCCGCTTGAGCGACTACGAACGAGCGATCACCCCTGAAACCGCCGTCTTGCTCCGCGTCCATCCCAGCAACTACCGGGTCGTCGGCTTCACGGAATCGGTCACGATCGAGGCACTCGCCGGCCTAGCGAAACGTCGCGGATTGATGTCGATTGACGACATCGGCTCGGGTGCCTTGCGAAAAGATCTTCCCCCGAACGTGAGCGAAGAACCGACCGCGGCCGAGGGACTGGCCGCAGGCGCGGACCTGATCCTCTTTTCCGGCGACAAGCTTCTTGGAGGTCCACAGTGCGGCCTTCTCATCGGGTCGCTGGAGGCGGTCGGTCGCGCCGAGTCCGATCCACTCATGCGTGCCCTTCGTGTCGACAAGATGACACTCGCGGCGCTCGAAGCCACACTGCGCTTGCTCCAGGACCCCTTCTCGGCCGCGGTGCGGATCCCGTTGTGGGCGTTTCTCTCAACTCCCATTGAATCCCTCCTGCAAAGGGCGGAAGCACTTGCCATTAAATTTTGTTCAGAATTGACTCTCAACGCAACCGTCATACGAACGACGTCGTTTCTGGGCGGCGGTAGCGTGCCCGGGCGACCGATCCCTACCGCGGCGGTGCGAGTCTCATCCCCTTGGCCCGCCGCTTTCGACTCTGAAAGCCGTTTCGCGAGAGCACTGCGACAAAGCGATCCGGCGATCGTCACGCGGGTGCGAACCGGGGCAGTCCTGTTCGACTTACGCGGTGTGGAGCCGTCACAAGACATGCTCTTGGTTGAGTGCGTACGAAAGCTCATCGCTTCGCCTGACGGAGGCGATTCGTCCAAGGAATCGTGACGATCGGTCGGTCGAAATCCGAACCTCAATGGCTGCCCGAACGCATCAGGTTCAGGTCCATAAGGATTTAAGACTGACACTTGGGATCGTTACAAGGTTGCCTGTGTGATATCTTGGCGGTATGGTGGCGCGCAAGAATCCGGGTACGGACAGGCGCGCCTGGTTGTCAGGCGAGGGAGGAAGGAAAATGCGACTCTGCCGGTTCATCCTCGACGACCTGACCCTCACCGGGTTTTTCGCCGACGACTGCGTGATCCCGATCGACCAGGCCGCCGAGGCCTACGCCGAAGAAACCGGGGCTGATCTTTACCTGCCGAATACCGAAGATCTGCTCGACCTCCTCCCCCCCGACGGTGAGGCCTTCGAAGCCGCTTCGACCCTCTCCCGCTGGATCCATTCTCTCGAACCGGCGAACCGAGAGGATCTCGA
>JAYUFP010000733.1:0-3969 GCA_043738665.1 Isosphaeraceae bacterium | reverse complement strand
GTCCGGAACCGATGACGACCAGGTCGTATGACTTTGGGTCCATGAATCAGACGCTCCCGGGTGTTCAGACCGCCCCTTGCTTGTCCAGGCTGTAAGGGACGACCTTGGCCTTCCGCGTGGTTCGAACAGGTTCGAGGCGCGCTTTCAATTCGTCGCGCTGGGCGTTTCGCGCTGGCGAGTCGAGTGGAGTGAAAGCCAACGGCGCTGAGGAATCACCAGGATCCGAGGCCCGGACCTCAGCGGCATCGACCAAGGCGACGATATCTCCCGAGCCGATCGCCAGCGCGTTGATCAGTTCGGCGGTCTCCGCGACGTGCCGTTCCGCAAATTCCACACCGCCCGCGCCGAGGAGTACGATCGGACTCACGCCGATCCCGGCGGCCTTGATCGCGTCCACGGTCTGACAAAAGTGGTCATTCGACCAGTTCTTGCCGTAAAGGCTACGGACCACCGGACTTCCCGACTCGATCCCCAGCGTCACGCGGACCAGACCGTGCGAGTGAAACCGCTCCCAGTCGTCGCGGGAGGGAAGAGGCCCCGCGAAATGGTCAAGGAACGCGTGAACCCCGTCGAGCCGGGCCGGAGTCTCTTGGGAGGGGTCCGGGTGGCGACGTCGTGAGGTCGGTTCGACGGGGAAGACGCGGAGAATCGTCCCCAGATACGCGGCGACATCTCCCGTGGGTCGGCGAAGAACGTCGCTCCCCCCTAAAAAGACGGCCCTGCACTGTTCGAGACGTTTTCCCAAAAGCTCGGAGACCGCCCGGGCGTGATGCTCGAATTCGAGCGGCGAGCGGACCTGGTGCGGCGACGGATTGGCTGCGCCGAACGTGCGTCCCTGTTCATGTCCGATCGTGGCCTGAAGCACGACGGGCGACGGGCAGTCGGGGGGCAGAAACGGGAGTTGGCCGTAGGTGTCTTGATATTTTTCGTGATGGCCAAGCCAGGCAGGCGTATCCCAGGCAATGATCTTCCTCAGAAAATCTCCCAGCGCGGTCACATCAATGGGGACGCCGCGCGACTGAGGCGCGACCGATTCGAATCGGCCGCGCTCCGCGGATTCGAGAAGCTCGCGCGCCGTCGTCCGCACGAGGTCGTCGTACACAACGGCCTCGTCGTCGCTTAAAGTGCGACGCTTGAGGACCATGTTCGGCCCTTCGCGAACTCGATCCATGACCTGGACTCCGCAGTCGAGCGCTTTCAGGACGTGCAACCCATCGACGTAAGCGCGTTGCCAGCGTCCTTCGCGGTCGAAATGATAGATCGGCGCGTCGCCGAAGTAGATCGAGAACGCGCCCGGCTTGAACCCGACAAAGACCGGATCGCCCGTGCCGGGACGGAGGAGCGTTCTTTTTCCGTAGAGGACTCCCGCATCCAGCAAACAGGCGGCTTCGGTCTGGTGGGCCATGAATGGCGGGACCTCGGGCGGTTCGCGGGCGGTTCGCTCCCTGTGAAGCGAGTTCGCTCTCCACGGATTTCGAAGAAGCCATTATACTGCCGCCGCGCGAGGTAGCGACCCGGTGGCGACTTTGGTAGTGCCGACCGCGCGGAACGTGTGCCAGGGAGGGCGCCGTGTCGGAACTTGCGGACTTCGCAGAGATTGAGACGCCCACGAAGTGGGGTCCGCTTCGCGAAACGTTCATCATCGCGGCCCTCGCGCTGACGTTAAACCTCGCGGGCAACGGCCGGATCAGCCTCTGGGACCGCGACGAGCCTCGTTACGCCGGTTGCACCCGCGAGATGATCGCCAAAGGAGAATGGGTCTTCCCCACCTTCAATGGCGAGCCGCGATTTCATAAGCCGATTCTCATCTACTGGCTAATGCGCGCCGGCATCGCGATCGGCGGAGATAATCCGTTCGGCGCACGCCTGATCTCGGCCCTCGCCGGGACGGGAACGAGCCTCCTCGTGCTCGTGATGGGACGGCGGATGCTTGGCCCTCGCGCGGGCTTCCTCTCGGCGTTGATGCTCACGACCGCCCCGATCATGATCGTCGAGTCGAAGTTGGCGACCACCGACGCGACGTTGGCGTTCTTCCTCGTCGGCAGCCAGTTCTGTCTCTGGGAACTCTCACAACGCACCTCGAAACGCATCGCCGCGCTTTTCTGGGTCTTGATGGGACTGGCCACGCTGACCAAAGGGCCTGTGGGCTTCGCCCTGTTGGGCAGTGCCGGGGTCGTCTCGTGGTGGTGGAGAGGACCGCCGGCGGTCTGGGGTCGACTCCGCTGGCGCTGGGGAATTCCCCTGTTCCTGATCGTGATCGCCCCGTGGTTCATCGCGGTCGGGATCGCCTCGGACTGGGAATTCTTCCGGTTCGCACTCGGCAACCAGGTGGCGAACCGGGTCGTCTCCAAGATGGAGGACCACGGGGGATTCCCCGGGTACTACGTCGTCACGAGTCTGTTCACGTTTCACCCATGGTCGGCACTCTTGCCCGCGGCGATTTACGGGGCTTGGCATCGTCGCAGGGAGGATCCACGATTCGGATTCTTGCTCGGCTGGGTGATTGGGCCTTTGATCTTCCTGGAGTGCGTGCAGACCAAGCTCGTCCACTATTACCTGCCCGCGATCCCCGCGTGCGCCTTGCTTGCGGGTTGGCTCGTCGATGTTTTGGCGGCCGGCGGGGACAACCTGAGGTGTCTCCCGCTCGGCAAGTCCAGCCTGAGGCTTCTTGGCGGGACCGGACTGGCAATGACCGCGGCTCTCTGCGCAGGGTTGTTCATTCTACCGTCGATGTTGTGGGTTCCGTGTCTGGCCATGGCGGGGATCGTTCTGGGCGGGACGTTCGTGGGCGTCCGACAACTCGGGAAGGCATCGACATACCGAGCCGTCGGGAGCTTATCCGCGACCTGGGCGTTGACGATGTTGATACTCTCCGCCTGGTTCCTGCCTGCCGCCGAACCGTTCCGACTTTCACGGATCGTGGGCGAGAAACTGGCGATCTTGAGCGACCGCGAGTCCGCGCCGCCGCTCTTGCTCAAGTATCAGGAACCGAGCCTGATCTACGGAATGAATCGTCAGGCGACGCTCGTAAGAACCTGGAAGGGTTTCTACGAGGCGATCGGCCGGAAGGGGGCGTTCGTCACGGCGATGATCCATCCCCAAGAAACCGAGGAATTCGCCAGTCGAGACGATCACCTCATCATCGACGTCCAGGAAGTCGTTCAAGGGTTTGATCTGAACAAGGGTCAGACTCAAACGCTTCACCTCGCCGTGATCCGTCGCAGGCCCGGCGTTCCACTACCCCCGCCCGAGCCGGCCGGCGAAGCCTCCCGCAAGAACCTCCGCGTAAAGTGATCGGAGTTCTCGGGTCATCGTCTCGGCGCGGAACTGGTCGGCGAACCGTCGTCGGCCTTCTCGGCCCATCGCGTCGCGCATGGTCGGATTCGCGGCCAGCGTGAGGATGGCCGCGGTGAGGGCCGGGATGTCGCGCGGCTTCAGGAGAAATCCCGTCTCGGGAAGGACGACTTCCCTGGCCCCGTCGACGTCGTAACTGATCACGGGGCGTCCGACTAGCAGCGCCTGAGGAAGGACCCTGGCGAGCCCTTCTCGAAGGCTGGGATGGACCACCGCGTCCACGGCGTTTAGCAGCTCCGGGATCTTTCCGGGAGGCACGAGCCCGACGAAGTGAAATGCGTTGCGAACCCCCAACCGTTCGGTCTCTTCGATGAGTTTATCGCGGAGAATCCCGTCGCCGATGAAGACGAATCGAACCTTCGGATTCGCCTTCAACACCTCCGGGGCGGACGCGAGAATGTCGTCGTGCCCCTTGCGCTCGAAGAGCCGGGCCACGGTGCCGAATGCGACATCATCGTCCTTCAGCCCGAGTTCTCGACGCACATCCTCACGACTTCGGGGCGGGTTCAGGAACGAGTCGACGTCCATCCCGCTGTAGACCGTCCGGTAGATCTCGGGGCGGCCCACCTTTGCGGCGAGCGCCTGTTCAGTCATGGCGTCGCAAACGCTGACAAT